>CAIVPV010000232.1 GCA_903907915.1 uncultured Cytophagaceae bacterium | reverse complement strand
AGCGGTGCCTTTATTTTGGTCGATAAAAATAGACATGTTCGCGGCATTTATGATGGCACAGTGGAAGCTGAGGTTAATCATTTGCTGGAGGATATGGAAGTGCTTTTAAAAGAACAGTAAAATCCCAAAGGGATTTTACTGTTCTTTTAAAATAAATACCAAAGTTCAAAGAGCAAAGATCAAATACAAAACTTTGAGCTTTGAAATTTGAACTTTGAACTTTGAAATATGAAAAATTATATACCTATCGCGATCATCGCTTTTTTCTTTTTCTCTTGCTCCAGCAAGGAAGAAATACTTCAACAACAATATGCTGTAGAAGGGATGGCATTATATAAAACACATTGCGAAAATTGCCATCAAGCAGATGGTTCAGGATTACGGGATCTGTATCCCTCAATTAATAAAAGTAACATAAGTCCAGAGGCGTTAACCTGCTTAATGCGAAATGGTAAAAAAGGAAATGGATTTATGCCGGCTAACGCTAAATTACAAGGGTTAGACCTAGCTGAATTAGTCACTTATATGCGGGATAAATGGGGCGGAAATAAGCAAATCTATCCGATAGATAGTGTTCAAATAGCACTAAAGAATTGTAACTAATTCGTAGGTAAACCATCAACAACTACCACGGAGTTACGAACTTGGCGTAAGGAATAACTGGAGAAATCCTGAGCCGCATCGAGGCCTACCCCATTCACTAATTCGGTTCGCGTTCGAAGTTGAACGGCCTTGTCTGTAAAAATTCGTTTCTCCACAGGTAGCCAATTAAATTCATCGGTTTTCAAAGTTTCCTCCTTTTCGATGTTGTGAATGACCACGTGGCCCATGAGTTTGTAGGTATTTTTTTGGCGATAAAAATGAGCTGAATCGCCGCGAATTTCAGACGTGATTTTACCTGATTTGTCATAAAACCAAAGCCTCATTTCCTTCGGATAAATCCGATCCTCCGAGGGCAAAGTCAACTGCTGCTCAGTCACCATTCTAACCACCTTCTTAGCTGAATCAGAATAAATCATATCTATTCCAAAAAGTTCTGATTTAGGACCTATGTAGCTAGCCTTCGAATCGACTTCTTTTTCACTACAAGAAAAGAAAGTGCTGATAATCAAGAGCAAAAAGAGTAAGCTCGAATTGCGCATGAGAGAAAATTAGTTGATTTTCTGCTTTTGGAACCAAAGATCGCTAAAGGTAATACCTAGAGTCAACCGATGGTATTGCTCCTCTAACCCATTCTCCGTAATTAACCCACGGCGTCCCACTTGATAAGCAACATTCAAGAAAGAAAGATTGCGAAGCGGAAATGCAATTCCAAAGCTCAAATGCTTATCTACCGCATATTTTCCATTACCTAAGAAATCATAAGGGGTCTTTTCATAAGAAGCACCTAATCGGTAGGTTGTTCTTTTAAAGTAATTCGATACAGACTCCACGTCTGGAGTGAACTCACCCCCAATAGAAACTTTATGTGAAGCAGGTAGCGTCGTGGAGCGTCCTAAATTATTATTTACCTTACTCCAATCAGTATAGGTATAATCAATCCCTACCATCCATTTAGCTGCTTTTTCTACACTTAAACCAAAACGTTTAGCTACCGGAATCTGTTGAACAAAAGCGGTAGATTTCTTCAAGGTATCCGCATTGATAACGGTAAGGCCAGATAAATCCATGGTCGCAAAACGCGTCACGTCATTTGCATTCAAGGTAGAATTCAAATCCAGCGTTGCTCCCAAATTCAAAAACAAATCAGGTTTTAAGTTTGCTCTGTAAGCAAATCCAGCCTTAAATTGAAAATCAGAATAGGACGTTAAATCTTCTAATTGTACTTTATAATATTGCCCATCAGACATATTTTGGGTAGCTACATTACGGTTCACTTGACCGAACAAGTAATCCATTTGCAAGCCTACATAAAACTCTTTGTAAACGCGAACCCCATTCGAGATTGAAACCTTACTAACACCGCCACTTCCTTTATAGCTGTAAATCAAACTATCTACACCCAATAAATTTAATCGGCGATAAGATCTCGTTTCATATTCCACTGCAGAATGTGGGCGAATCCCGATTGACATTGTCCAACGACTTGTTACCGGTAAGGTTAAATTTAAAGACTGGTAATTACCACCAAATACCTTCTGCTGTTGACGGTAATCTTGTAAGGTTTTGTATTCCGTATTCACCCCTACCTCCAGATTCGTCCAGCGATTACGCGCTAATAAAGCTGGGTTGACTACATTGGTATAAATACCATTAGAATTAGAAACACCTATTCCACCCATCATCATTTGGGTTGCATTTTCGCTGCCTTGAATCTCTCCCATCCCAAGATAAGAGTAGGGTGAATTCAAGATAGTTTGAGCCCACACAGCTGGGGCCATCGATAACAATAATACGATTAAAAGAGATCGAAGCGTTTTCGAAAGGGTTGTAGGCTTATACAAAGAAATGAAATTCATAAAATTAAAATCTTCCCTTTTGGGAATACAAGTGTGTAAAGGTCGTAATTTTATTTCACATTCGACTAAGTTATTAGCTATATTTGGGTTCAAAATGAATGACAAAATGATTGAAGATTTAAAAAATGGGATCTACTTAGATAATTCGGCCTGGGATTTGATCCTTTTCGGCGGAATTATTTTAATCGGGTTTATATTAAGACGCTTTTTCTCTAATTCATTTTCTAAAATCGTTTATCGCTTTATTCCGGATGAATCAATCTCTATTCAAGATTGTGTGCAACTCATCCGAAAGCCATTTGAATTATTGATTTTCTGGGTTTTCTTATTTTTTGCTGTCAAAAACCTACATGTACCATCGGCCTGGAATATCGAACCCATTGAACAATCCGGCTTACTCTATTTTATTAAAAAAGCATTTGAATCAGCTGTTATTTTCACGGTTACTTGGGTCATTGTTCGCTTAATGAAAGTAGTGATATTAGTCGCTCAAGAAAAATGGAACGGGGCCGATCAAAAATCGAAACAACAATTTATTCCCTTCCTGAACGACCTCTCTATGGTCTTTATTATTACGGCAGCAGGATTTGTTTTTCTAGGTCGTGTATTTGAAGTAGATGTAGTTGCGCTAATCACGGGACTAGGAATCGGAGGTTTAGCTCTTGCTTTAGCGGCCAGGGAAACCCTAGAGAACCTTTTTGCCTCCTTCACGATTTTCCTCGATCTTCCATTCGTGGTCGGCGACAATATTCAAATAGGATCTGTTAGCGGAGATATTGAAAAAATTGGATTTAGAAGCACTCGAATTAGAGGTGCAGATGGGAATTTAATAGTAGTGCCCAATCGCCTTCTAACATCTCAATCACTCGAAAATATGAGTGAGCGTGACTACAGAAGAGCCAAATATACCATTCAATGTGAGCTAAACACAAAACCAGCTCAAATTGAAGCTGCGATCGCAGCGATTGAAGCATTCATTCTAGAAGATTCTCTGTGCAAGAAAAAAGCGCCGAAAGTAATCTTCGAAGGCTTTGGAGCCTATTCAATCGACATATCCATTACATATTTCGTCCAAACAAAGGACTTTGCTAAGTTCCAAGCAACGAAACAAGCCATTAATCTGGGGATATTGAAGGTGTTAGAGAAGGAGAAGATTGTGATGGCGAGGAGCTAGCTCGCGGCCTGCGGCCGCGAGAGAGTGAGTAGTCCGAAGTCCGGAGGGAATTAGTCCGGAGGAAGATTAGAGATTAGAGAGAGGAGAGTATAGATTAAAGAATAAAGAATAAAGAATAGAGCATAAAGCATAAAGATGGCAAAAAAAAAGGGAACAGTAGTTCCCTTTTTTTTATCGTATGAAATGTGAATGAGTCTGAAGAAAACATTTCTAAAGTTCATCCCCGCAGGGGATTCCGACTTTATTATTTATGCTTTAAAATAGATTTAACCGACAAGTTCCTTAAGATCTTCATCATGAATCATCTTCCTGTCATCCGCCATCAACAAGAAGCGCGTGTAGATCTTATCTAATTCAGGTTTTTCGAAATCAAATCCGAGTAATGTTAAGCGGTGGCGCAAAGCGGCACGGCCGGAACGAGAGGTTAATAGAATCGCTGACGAGGAAACTCCAACGTCTTCCGGATTCATGATCTCGTAGTTTTGGGCATGCTTCAAGAAACCATCTTGGTGGATTCCAGATGAATGAGCAAATGCGTTAGCTCCTACTACAGCTTTGTTTGGCTGAACGTGCATTCCCATTAAATTCGAAACTAGCGTACTGGTAGGATACAAATATTTTGGCTTGATACCCGTCGTAAATCCTAAATCCTTGTGGACATTTAAGATCATAGCTATTTCTTCCAAAGACGTATTTCCAGCGCGCTCCCCTATTCCATTAATCGTCACTTCGACTTGTCGGGCACCAGCTTGAATACCAGCGATAGTGTTCGCTGTAGCTAAGCCTAAATCATTGTGGTTATGCATCGAAATCGTAGCCTGGTGAATATTATCTACGTTTTCATATAAATACTTGATGCGCTCATGCATGACATGAGGCAATAAATAGCCCGTAGTATCTGGAAGGTTAACGACTGTTGCTCCGGCCTTAATGACTTCACGTGTTAATTGTGCTAAGAAGGCTAAATCAGCACGACCGGCATCTTCGGCGAAGAACTCGACATCTTCGACGAAGGATTTGGCATATTTAACTGCCCAAACTCCGCGCTCAATGATTTCTTCGCGAGTCGAATTAAATTTATGCTTAATATGTACGTCTGAAGAACCGATTCCTGTATGAATACGTGGTTTTCGAGCCGTTTTTAAAGCGGCGACTGCTGCATCGATATCTTCTTTTTTGGCCCGAGTCAAGGCACAAATTGTAGGCTCTTTGACTGCGTCACAAATGGCTTGAACCGAGGCAAAATCCCCTGGCGATGAAATGGGAAAACCAGCTTCAATGATGTCCACCCCTAGCAACTCGAGTTGTAAAGCAACTTCTACTTTTTCTTCTCGGTTTAATTGACAGCCAGGTACTTGCTCGCCGTCGCGTAAGGTGGTATCAAAAATTTGAATTCGGTTACTCATCTGTTTTTAGGTGTTTTATTTCGTTGTGAAATTACACCTATTTGAGTTTACGAACAAGCAAAGACCAAAGAGCAAAGACTAAAGTTCAGATTAAAAATCTTAAATTTTAGCAAAATAAGATTATTTAACTATCATTAGTCTAATATTAACCTATAATAAAGACAATTAATCTAAAATACAAAACTTCGTCAGAATATAAAATTTTGCACTTTTTTAAGAAGAAGCGAGTAATTTAATCTCGGGAAAGCGTTTGGGGTCGAAATTTCCACCCGATATGACACAAACTACAGTTTTGCCTTTAATTTCCTCCGCCATTTCAGCGAGTCCAGCTACACTTAAAGCTCCTGCGGGTTCGACGATCATACTTTTGAGAGCATAAAGGTCCAGCATGGTTTGGCATAAATTCTTCTTCGAAACCGTTAGCATGCGAGACAAGCCTTTCTGGCAAATAGCAAAGGTCTTTAGGCCCACCTGCTTTACAGAAGCGCCGTCCACAAAGCGATCAATCTCAGGCAAAATCACCACCTCCGAAGCGGCTAAACTTTGCTGCATCGATGGCGCGCCAGCCGGCTCCACACCGATCAAAGCAGTAGTAGAAGGTAAAACTAAAGCAGCACCAGCCGCTAAACCGCCGCCTCCTATCGCAACAAACAGAAAGTCTGGAACCAATGCTTCCAAAATCTCTAAGGTCACCGTGGCTTGGCCAGCAACAATATCATAATCATCAAATGGCGGAATATAGATGGCGCCATTTGTCTCGCAAAATTTTCGAGAGGCAGCAAAAGCCTCATCATAATTTTCGCCCAAAAGATAAATACGCACTTTTTCCTTGCCGAAAAACCGAACCGCCTCCACCTTTTGCAGTGGGGTCGATTTAGGCATAAAAATATGGGCTTGTATTCCGAGTAAGGCACAGGCTAAAGCGACTCCTTGGGCGTGGTTTCCAGCAGATGCAGCCACCACCCCTTTCGATCTAAGTTCCGAGGGGATGTTCGAAATTTTGTGGTAGGCCCCCCTAATTTTATAGGAGCGAACGACCTGCAAATCTTCTCGCTTTAAATAGATTTTAGCCCCATAGCGCGCAGAAAGTGAAGCAGAATATTCTAAAGGAGTCTCTGAAATCACCCCTTTTAGCTGTTCCGCTACTTGTTTTATTTCTGTGACGCTAGGAACGTGTTTTAGTTTGTTGAATTCCATGCGTCCCAAAATTAACAAAAAAAGGGTAGACAATCGCTTGTCTACCCTTTTTCAAATACTATAAATTATTAGTTATTCTCCGGACGCAAACTACGTACCGCAGCTCCTGCTCTCCACATTTCCATATCTGCCATTTCTTTCAATTCAGCATCTAATTTCACGCGGTAATCCGGTTGAGAATTCAAAGTAATCGAACGCTCTGCTTCTGCTTGCGTTTTCACTGAGTTATATAATTTCTCGAATACAGGCTTCGTCGCATCGCGGAAAGGCTTCCACCAATCCAATGCACCACGTTGCGCTGTAGTAGAGCAGTTGGCATACATCCAGTCCATTCCGTTCTCCGCTACTAAAGGCATTAACGATTGCGTTAATTCCTCCACTGTTTCGTTGAATGCTTCTGATGGAGAGTGTCCGTTCGCGCGCAAAACATCGTATTGTGCAGCAAAGATACCTTGGATAGCTCCCATTAATGTTCCACGCTCACCTGTTAAGTCAGACGTCACTTCTTTGTAGAAATCAGTTTCGAATAAATAACCTGATCCTACACCGATTGCCATAGCAATACATTTCTCACGCGCTTTCCCAGTCGCATCTTGGTAAACAGCGAACGAAGAGTTCAAACCTTTACCAGCTACGAATAAACGACGTAATGAAGTACCAGAACCTTTAGGTGCAGCTAAGAATACGTCTACATCTGCTGGAGGAATAATTCCTGTCTTCTCTTTGTAGGTAATACCGAATCCATGAGAGAAATAAAGTGACTTACCAGCTGTTAAATATTTCTTCACTGTAGGCCATAACTCGATTTGAGCGGCATCCGAAAGTAAGTAACAGATGATCGTTCCTTTTTCCAAAGCTTCTTCGATTTCAAATAAAGTCACACCTGGAACCCAACCGTCAGCGACAGCTTTGTCATAAGTTTTACCTTTACGTTGTCCTACGATTACATTCAGACCATTGTCTTTCATGTTTAACGCTTGTCCTGGACCTTGTACGCCATATCCGATCACTGCGATCGTTTGATCTGCTAATACTTGTCTAGCTTTCTCTAATGGAAACTCTTCTCTTGTTACGATGTCTTCAACAACTCCACCGAAATTAATCTTTGCCATTTTGTTTTATTTTAATTTATATTCTTTTTTCGATTATACGATTTCCCAAATGCCCTCTTCCGGCAAGAACTCCACTAAGCCTTTCTCCGTTTTACCTACGGCAACGCGACCCGACTTAACATACTCTAAAATCTCCCACTTCTTCAAAAAGGTGTAAAACTCTTGAATATCCGCTTCTGATCCATTTTTTTCAACCACGACATAATCCAAACCAAAATGCACAATCTTCGCATTCCAATCCAAATTAATCGTTTTCACATCCACCGGCACACCCCCTAAAGGAGTTGCTATCTTAAATAAGGCGATTTCGTTAAACACGATTTCGTCATCTAGGTAACCAAAGACTGCGAGAACATCGGTTACTTTACGGATTTGGCGAACTAATTTCTCTACAAATTCCCGATTTTCGTGTTTAATCACAATGGTAAAACGTGATACGCCTCTACGCTCTGTCTCTGAAACCGTCAAACTCTCGATATTTACCCGGCGACGCGTGAAAATAATCGTGATGCGATTCAATAGACCGACCGTATTAGTCGTAAAAACAGAAATAGTGTAATTCGTTAACATAATTATTCCAGCCTAATACTTGTTACACAGCCACCCGCAGGTACCATGGGGAATACATTTTCCTCTTTTTCGCAAATAATTTCTAACAGATAAGGCTTATCTGAATTCAATAAAGTATCGAGAGAATTACTTAAGTCTGCCCGATCGGATACCGTATGGCCTGCAATGCCAAAACCTTTAGCGATGGTGATAAAATCAGGATTCTGAAGTTCTACGAACGAATAACGATTCGCAAAGAAGAGTTGCTGCCATTGGCGAACCATTCCTAAGAAGTTATTATTCAAGATGATTATTTTCACTGGCAAACCGCTTTGCGCGATGGTACCTAGTTCTTGTAAGGTCATTTGGAAACCACCGTCACCGATGACCGCCACTACTTCGCGTTCTGGGACTGCCACCTTTGCTCCAAAAGCAGCAGGTAGGGCAAAGCCCATCGTTCCAGCGCCACCGGAAGTAACAATCGAATTGCGTTTTTTGAATCGGTAATAGCGATTAGTAATCATTTGGTGCTGACCTACGTCAGTCACAACGACAGCTTCGCCTTTGGTTTTAACAGACAAAAGATTAACGGCCTCCCCCATCTTGATCTTATCCCCTTCGTGGAATAAGTCTTTCTTCGTGATTTTCTCGTACTCTTCGTCGTCGTATTTTTTAAACTCCGCTCTCCATTCGCTGTGATTCGCTTTATTCACTAAGGGCAAAAGTGCCCGAAGTGCTGCCTTCGCATCGCCTACAACGGGAGCATCCGCTTTCACATTTTTATCTACTTCACTTGGGTCGATTTCAATGTGAACCACTTTTGCTTGCTTCGCATAAGTACTTAAATCACCCGTAATCCGGTCATCGAAACGCATTCCGATGGCAATTAAAACGTCGCAAGAATTCGTTAAAACATTAGCACCATAATTACCGTGCATACCTGGCCAACCCACATATAACGGATGATCCGCATCCATAGAAGACATACCTAATAAGGTGGTGGCCACAGGAATACCTGTTTTGTCTACGAAATCATTTAATTCTTTTTCCGCACCTGCAATTATAATACCGTGACCGGCTAAGATATAAGGACGTTTTGCTCCATTAATTAATTTCGCTGCAGCCTCCACGTGCTCTGCCTTAGGCTCTACCCGAGGTTTGTAGGAAATAATCGACTTGCAAGGAATATATTCGAACGGCTTGGTCATCAAATCCGTTTGAGCCGTGCGCGTAATATCAATTAAAACGGGACCAGGACGCCCTGTTTCTGCGATGTAGAAGGCCTTCGCCATGATCTCTGGGATCTCATCTGCATCCACTACTTGGTAGTTCCACTTCGTTACCGGCATGGAAATACCGATTAGATCGCACTCTTGAAAGGCATCTGTTCCTAATAAATTGGCTTTTACCTGACCTACGATACACACCATTGGAGTTGAATCCAACATCGCATCAGCGATAGGTGTAATCAAGTTCGTGGCACCAGGACCTGATGTCACCAGACAAACGCCCGCCTTATTTAACATACGTGCATAGCCTTGCGCTGCATGACCTGCCCCTTGTTCGTGGCGAACTAAAATGTGTTTTAAGCGATCTTGGTAATCGTATAAGGCATCATAGGTAGGCATAATTGCACCACCTGGATAGCCAAAAATAGTATCCACCCCCTGCTCTACCAGTGATTGCATAATAGCTTGTGCCCCTGACAAAAATTTCTTTTGGTCAGGTTGATTCGCTGCTTCGGTCTGAGTTTGGGTTTGTCCCATGGTAGTAAAAACTAGTCAAAAATTTTGTTTCAATTGTTTTAGAAGGTCTAAATTAAGCCTTCTGGATAGATAAAAAAATATTTTTCTTATAAATCCGTCACGCATCCCTCGCTCGCAGAGGATACGTTTTTAATGTATTTACGAAGAACGCCTTGCTTGAATGGAGACTCAATGGGCTTCCAATTTTTCTTGCGTTCTGCTAATTCCTCATCAGAAACATGTAAGATCAAGGTATTATTCACGGCGTCGATCGTAATCTTATCACCATCTTTTACTAAACCGATCGGACCCCCTTCTTGTGCCTCAGGCGTCATGTGACCCACGACAAAACCGTGCGTTCCTCCAGAGAAACGACCGTCAGTGATCATCGCCACTGAATTACCTAGCCCTGCACCGATAACGGCCGAGGTCGGCTTAAGCATTTCCGGCATACCTGGTCCTCCCTTAGGTCCTTCATTGCGAATCACGATCACGTGACCTGCTTTGATTTCCCCTTTAGAGATATATTCAATCACTTCTTCTTCGCGCTCACAAACTTTCGCAATACCCTCAAAACGCTCGCCTTCTTTTCCTGTAATCTTCGCCACGGCACCGCCTGGAGCTAAATTACCATATAGAATCTGCAAGTGACCGGAAGGTTTCAATGGTTGTGTGATAGGGAAAATGATTTTTTGTGTCTCAAAATTCAAGTCCGGAGCCTCCGCTAGATTCTCCGCCATCGTCTTTCCTGTGACCGTCATACATTCGCCGTGCAATAAGCCTACGCTATGTAAATACTTCAAAATCGCTGGCATGCCACCGATCGCTAACACATCTTCCATGTAGTATTTACCACTTGGTTTTAGGTCAGCGATTAAAGGCGTGCGATCCGAAATATCTTGCACATCTTTCAAGGTAAATGAAATCCCTGCCGCATGACCGATCGCTAAATAGTGTAGAACTGCATTCGTACTTCCACCTAGCGCCATCACTACCGTCATCGCATTTTCGAAAGCTTTGCGGGTCATAATATCACGCACACAAATGTTCTTTTCTAATAAGATTTTCATCGCTGCACCGATCGCCAAACACTCCTCTTTCTTTCCTTCGTGCGTCGCTGGATAGGTCGATGAATTCGGTAATACTAAGCCCATCGCTTCCATGGAGGATGCCATTGTGTTTGCTGTGTACATACCGCCGCAAGCCCCTGCTCCCGGGATCGAATTGCGAATCACGCCTTCATAATCCTCGTCAGAGATGGTTCCTGCATATTTTTTTCCCAAAGCTTCGAAAGCCGAAACGATGTCTAATTTTTCTCCTTTGTATAAACCGCTGCGAATCGTTCCACCGTATACTAACATACCTGGACGATTCAAACGAGCCATCGCCATCATAGCGCCTGGCATATTCTTATCACAACCTACCACGGCGATAACGCCATCATACCATTGTGCTCCTACTACATTTTCAATTGAATCCGCGATAATATCACGTGATGGCAAAGAATAGCTCATCCCGTCATTTCCATTAGTCATTCCATCTGAAACTCCGATCGTGTGAAAGATCAAACCGACCATTCCATTCTCTTGAATCCCCTTTTTCACGTGAACAGAAAGTCCATTCAAGTGCATATTACAGGTATTCCCTTCGTAGCCTGTGCTGGCGATACCGATTTGGGCTTTACTCATATCCTCAGTGGTTAAACCAATGCCGTAAAGCATCGCTTTCGCCGCGGGATTAGAGACTTCCTGAGTTAGTGTCCGTGAATATTTATTTAATGACATAGGGTGTAAGAAATTTTTTCAAACCATAAATATACGCAATTCGATTTGCAGGAGGATAGTTTATGCCAAAGAATCTTTGGCATTTATAGAAAAAACAAAATTAATTATTTGTTTTCTCCTACCTGCTGTCTCCACATCGCAAAATACAATCCTTTGCTCTCCACTAAATCGTCGTGCGAGCCCTGTTCTACAATCTTTCCTTTCTCTAACACATAGATCCGAGTCGCGTGCATCACCGTCGATAAACGGTGGGCGATCAAAATCGTAAGGTGCTCCGTATCAACGGATAAAGAACGAATGGTTTCGGATATTTCCTCTTCGGTTAAGGAATCCAAAGCCGAGGTCGCCTCATCAAAAACCAATAAGTTTGGATCACGCAACAAGGCACGCGCAATACTCAAGCGCTGCTTCTCTCCTCCAGACACCTTTACTCCACCCTCTCCGATCAAGGAATCTAATCCTTTGTCGGCT
>CAIVPV010000231.1 GCA_903907915.1 uncultured Cytophagaceae bacterium | reverse complement strand
TGCAGATTTAGGCATCAAACGTAGTCAATACACCACTCAAATAGAGCATTACGATAATTTAGCGGCCTATTTCGATGGATTGAAGCGCTTAGATACAATCTTGATTGACTTATCGCGAGATATTTGGCAATATGTTTCGATGGGTTATTTCAAACAGAAAATCAAAGCAGGAGAAATCGGTTCGTCGGCGATGCCACACAAAGTGAACCCGATCGATTTTGAAAATGCGGAGGGGAATTTAGCGATGGCGAACGCGTTCTTCGAATTCTTGTCAGCGAAGCTTCCGATCTCTCGTTTGCAACGCGATTTAACGGATTCGACGGTATTACGTAATGTAGGAACGCCATTGGCTCATGTAATGATATCCCTAAATTCCTTACAAAGAGGTTTAGGCAAATTAGAATTGAACAATAGCAAAATCCAGCAGGATTTAGAAGATAATTGGGTGGTGATCGCGGAGGCAATTCAAACGGTATTGCGCAGAGAAGCTTTCCCTAAACCTTACGAGGCATTGAAAGACTTAACACGTCACCACGGAAAAATTGACCAAGCTGTTTTCCACGCATTCATAGATGGATTAGCTGTTTCAGATGCGATTAAGGCCGAATTGAAGTTAATCTCACCCTTTAATTTCGTAGGCCGCGACGAAAACTAAAACAAAAACTAAAATATAAACCCAGCTAGCGACTCCCGACTAGTGACTAGCGACTAGCGACTCCCGACTGATATGAACCACCTCATGCACATCGCCCTCGTGGTAGCCGATTATGACGAAGCCATCGCTTGGTATACCCAAAAGCTTGGTTTCAAACTAATCGAAGATACAGTCCTAAGTGAAGTGAAGCGTTGGGTATTGGTTCAACCGTCTGGCGAAGGTTCTTGTCAATTATTACTGGCAAAAGCAGCGACAGACGAGCAAAAATCGAGAGTAGGTAATCAGACCGGAGGACGCGTTTTCTTGTTCTTGCACACAGATGATTTTGAAAAAGATCATGCGAATTTGATTGCTCAGGGCATTACGATTGTACGTGGACCAAGTGAGGAAGAATATGGTAAAGTGCTCGTATTTGCGGATTTGTATGGAAATTTGTGGGATTTGATCGGTTAAAATTTTGATTTTACAGATTTCACTCTACATTTGTATCAAATAACAACACAATGACAAAAGCAACATACAACAAAAACTGGTGGCAAGGATAATAATCCCTGAACAGTTTCGCTGTGTGTACATGATATGTTTACTAAAGGCTTGCTGTTCGACAGTAAGCCTTTTTTTATTAATTTTGCCCTTTGAAACATGTCTAGCATAAACATACGAACTTCACGGAAAACACTTTTGGCCGATACACTGACGCCGATTGGAATCTTTTTGAAGATTCGAAAAAACTATAAGAATTCGGTTATCCTCGAATCGGCGGATTACCATGGTAAGGAACATGGCTTTTCGCACATTGCCTTTGATCCGATCGCTCGATTTGAATTAACGGATTCGAAAGTCACCCAAACATTCCCCGACGGGACACAGGAAAATTTTACTTTGGCAAATCGCCACGATGCGGTAGCTGCCTTAAAGAGTTTCGCCGATCGCTTTGATTTTAAGAAAGAAAAAGGGGATTCGCCGATGGCGAACGGGCTTTTTGGCCATATCTCCTATGATGCGGTCACCTATTTCGAGGATATCGATATTCAAGCGAAAAATCCAGAATCAGCAATTCCCTCCATTCGTTATTATGTATACCGTTACGTGGTGGCGGTGAATCATTTTAATAACCAAATGAGCCTCTACGCGCACAGCTACGATGGTTCTGAACCTTCCTTTGACACGATTACCTATCTGTTAGACATGCCGCATTATGCGACAGCGTCTTTCGCACGTCAAGGGGAAGAGGTAAGTAATTTAACGGAAGAGCAAACGCGCGATATCGTAAATACCTGTATTAAACACTGTTTACGCGGGGACGTTTTCCAAATAGTTCCTTCCAGACGTTTTGCCCAAAAATTCCAAGGTGATGATTTTCAGGTCTATCGCGCGCTTCGCTCGGTAAATCCATCGCCGTATTTGTTCTATTTTGATTACGAGGAATACCGAATTTTTGGGGCATCGCCTGAAAAACAAATCAAGATTCAAGGTTCCGTCGCAGAGATTCATCCGATTGCGGGAACGTTTAGACGTTCTGGCGATGATGCCCGCGATGCGGAATTAGCTCAAGCCTTGATTGCGGATCCGAAAGAATCGGCGGAACACGTCATGTTAGTGGATTTAGCGCGTAACGATTTAAGCCGTTCGGCAGATAATGTCAAAGTGGAGACCTTTAAAGAAGTACAATTCTTCTCGCACGTGATTCACTTGGTTTCTAAAGTGACTGGGCACTTGCAAAAGGGCGTGAATCCCTTGCAAATGGTTGCCGATACGTTCCCAGCTGGGACTCTAAGTGGTGCTCCCAAACACAATGCCATGACAATCATCAACCGTTTAGAGCCTACGAATCGGGCTATTTACGGTGGGGCGATTGGATTTATGGATTTCGAAGGCAATTTCAATCACGCCATCGCGATTCGTACGTTTTTAAGTAAAGGAGACACCTTGTTTTTCCAAGCGGGCATGGGCGTAGTCGCTAAGTCCGTGGTGGAAAGTGAGATGCAGGAAATTCACAATAAATTAGCCGCCTTGCGCAGAGCATTAGAGGTAGCAGAAAACTTAGCTTAAGGACATGAAAGTATTGGTAATAGATAATTACGATTCCTTTGTTTACAATCT
>CAIVPV010000230.1 GCA_903907915.1 uncultured Cytophagaceae bacterium | reverse complement strand
GGAATGTCTTTTCTACGGATATTATTGAAGTCCACATAGAATCCTAATTTCTGATAAGCCGCTTCAGGAATCCCATTAAAACGATCTACCGTTAAGCGTTTCTGCGTTAAACCACCTACCATAAAATAGCCTAGCACTTCTTGTGATGGATCAGTGATACATTTCAAATTTCCCACCACCTGAGCCGGAACCTTGTCAAAAATCCCTCCATTTAGCTTCCGCTGATCTTCTAATCTTTTCCAATAAGTATAGGTTTCTTTAGAGACAGAATACGCATCTAATTGCACCACCCAATTCGTAAAATCCTCGTAAGGAAGCTGACCTACATCAAGGGATAAATTCTTACCGCTTAACAGGAAATCATCTAAAAGATAGGGTTGCGTATTTTGAGGTGCCTGCCAGCATAAGCAATTACAAGGCGGCGTGGGTGCCGGTGGTGGTGGTGGCGTAGGGCAAGTCAATAAGAATTGACGGAAATCTTGGCGCTTCACAAAATAATAATCTTCTGTCGCCTTGGGATCTTTTATGCTGGCCTTCAATGGAAAGCGCATATCTTCTACCTTAGTCGCATCCTGAAAGGAATAGGAGAATTCAGCGAGTTCGGGAGCCGAATTTATGGTTTGGAAATTGGATTCGATTGTTTTGCCGTCCAAAAGCTTAATACGCAATTTATATTTTTGGCCCACCACTCCCTTAAATCCAACTGGGCTTAAGTAATAGCCTTTACTCTTCTCGTAAAATGCCGTTTCCTTACCACTTCCATCTACGATACGCACATTGGCATCTGTAATGGGTTGGCCTGAAAACTGGGTAATATCATAGGGGGAATAAGCACTAACATAATTCAAACGAACGTTATAGGGCCCATCTACATTTGAAATTTCGCCATATACGACGATGGCCGAACTGACGTTTTCTGTTTTAAAATCCTCAATCTCCGTCTCGCAAGAACTCAAAAGAAACAAGGCACAACAAAATAGGATTAGGTGTCTCATTAGAATTTGAAGTTATACGTGATGGATGGAATCGCGGCGCCTAAAACCGATAATTGGTAGGTTTTAGCTTGGTTGATTTCGCCGGTGGAAGAACGGAAGTATACAGAATACGCATTTTGACGACCCAATAAATTATAGATCGAGAAGTTCCAGCTTCCCTGCCAGCGCTTACCTGGTTTAGGATCAATCGTGATTCCTACGTCTAATCGGATGTAATCAGGAATTCGCTCCGCATTACGCAAAGTGAAGGAAGCGGTTGAATAACCATCAAGTAATTCTTTGATTTCCTTCGAAACCAGATAACTGTAAGTAGATCCATTATAGGTATAAGTTGTTTGTGCCAAACCTGGTCTAGGGAAAATCCCCGTCGCAACCGCATAATCATACAAATCGTTGAAGGAATAAATCTTGTAACGTCCATTCGGGTAGGTTATCGGACGACCCGTGGTATAGGTGAAATTCGCGTTAAAGGAGATGCGGTTAGTCCACCGGTTATTCAACACAAATTTGAAGGTATGTGGCGTATCAAAATTAGCGGGAAATTGAATCCCAAAATTTGCTTCCTTCTGATTCTCATTTGCCTGAATCGTCCTAAATGTCCGCGCATAGGTATACGAAATCCAACCCGTTAATCGCTTTCCACGGGATTTTTTCAGAAAGAATTCCGCCCCATAGGCCATTCCTTTCCCCACTAATAATTGCGTTTCGACTGTCGGATTCAAGTATAATTGTGCCCCGTCGACATAATCAACTACGTTGTTTAAGTTCTTATAGTACATCTCCACAGATGTTTCGAATACCGCATTGGACGCATTCGTGAAGTTTTTAAAGAAGCCGATGGAATATTGATCCGCGACTTGAGGGGGAATTTGTTGATTCGAATTTTTCCAAATATCCGATGGCGAAACAGCCATCGTATTCGATAATAGATGGCGGAATTGTTGCATCCGATTAAAGCCAATCTTTATCGAGAAGCTGGTATCAAGTTTAATGGCGAAAGACAAACGCGGTTCGAATCCACCATAGCTAGCTACGACGTCATTCGAAGTTGCATTTAGGGTATCTGTTATCGTATTTATTTCTCTTGGTGTTCCTAACTTATACTGATAGAAATCACCAGGACCTAGTAATTGATAATAAGCGTAACGCAAACCATAATCTAGATTAAATTTCTTTCCTATAGGTACGCTATGACCCATATAGGCAGCCATTTCTCGTGTATATTCCGTAGACATGGCGAATTTATCGATTTTAGAACTACTCGAATTAGGCACAAAGCTTCCCGCATCATTACTAAAGGCTGAAACTTCTGCTCCAAAATCCAAGCGACCTGATTTTCCGAGGTCCTTACTTAATTCTTCTTTAAGGGAGGTTTGAATGATGGATGGTTTCCAAAGGAATTCCAAGCCCTGTTTTTGGCCTTCAATACCATAGGTATAATCGCTATAGAAGGCCGTGAAATTATGAGACAAATTCCCTTTCAATAGCGCATTATGCTTAAAACTTAAGGTCTTCGTATTCCAAGAATACAGCGTATCCTGTGCAAATTTAAAACCATCATTACTCGCATATCCAGATAAGGAAATCCGCTGATTCTTCCCAAAACGATGCGTCAACTTAAAGTTCACATCATAAAAATCCGCCTTGCTCTTCGCTAAACTCGGATTAGGGAAATATTTCATATAAAAATCTGAAATCGATCCACGTGCTCCTACGATTAATGACGTCTTTCCTTTCACAAGTGGACCATCCACTAAAATTCGGGATGAAATAGGGCCCACACCGCCCTGCATAGACCATTTATCAAAATCGCCTTCCTTCACTCGCACATCCAAAACCGATGAGGCACGACCGCCGTACATCGACGGAATTCCGCCTTTATACAAGCTCAGGTCTTGCACCATATCTGCATTAAATCCAGTAAAAAATCCAAATAGATGGGAGGTATTGAATAAGGGAACGCCGTCCAGTAGGACTAGGTTTTGGTCCACATTACCACCGCGCACATTAAATCCGGAGGCTCCTTCACCCACCGTAGAAACGCCGGGAAGCAATAAAATACTGCGAATGACATCGGCCTCCCCCATTAGCGTCGGCAATTTTTTCAAGGTCTTCGAGGACATTTTCTCCACGCCCATCATCGCCCGATTCACGTTCGCATCTGCTTTTTCGGCGGTGATGACCACCTCGCCTAATAGTTGTTCTGAGCGCTCTAATTCAATGGTTGTTTGTGCATTTTTAGTCAGATCTAACCGAAAGGTCTTGTATTTATAGCCTAAACTACGGGCGATTACCTGGTAGCTACGTGCGGCAATTGTTACGGAAAATACCCCTAAAGAATCCGTCGTTCCACCTTCAGATGATCCCGAGAAAAAGACGGAAGCTCCTTCGATGGGCGCTTTGTTTTCAACATCAATAATTTTCCCAGAGAAAACGACATAGCCTTTGCGTTGGGCATGTAACGTGGAGCCACAAAGCAGCAATAATAGCAATACCCTTAGGCCTTTTTTCATTTCGTTTTATTACGTAAAATTAGCAGTCCTTTTGCCTGCTTCCATTGAGGATCGAACCCTCCTTCTGGGAATTTAGCTACCGCATGGGATCCCAGCGCCACATCTAAATCTCCGTCACCATCTACATCTGCTATGTCCATGACAGACCAGCGGCCTAAATGCTGAATGGGTAAAGTCATCGGAACAAATGTTCCCTTTTTATTTTCAAAATACATCGCTCCTTCGCCCGGCCTTTTTGCTACGTCCGGGAATAGTGCGATCGAAATCAAATCCGCATCGCCATCTCCGTCAAAGTCTGCGGGCATCACTTTCGTGGCACCGTTTTGGGAGAAGAAGGCTTTCTGTTTAAATTTCATACCGCCCGTATTCTCAAAGATATAGACACCGTGGTAAGGCTTTAATACCGTAGTAAAATCCGCATTATCCCCGGCAGAATAAACAATATCAAGATCCTTGTCTCCATCAATATCCGTCACATCAAAAGAAGACGATCCATAAATGGAGGGGAAACGAAGCAAGGCTTTTTCCTTGAATTTCAATCCTCCCTCATTCACATACAATAAAATACGCTCATCCCCTTGGGCAAAAAAGGCTAAAATATCGAGTTTACCATCGCCTGTAAAATCACGGATAATGGATTTAGTAGCTCCAGTCTGTGGATTTAACACCTGTTTTTTATATACTCCTTTTTCGAGCTTCCAAACGGTCATCCCTCCCTCCTTAAAGCCAAACTCCGACGTAATTAATTCATCATCCCCTTCGCCGTCTAAGTTTGCCGAGACTAAACTAATTGGGCGATTCAATCCTTGCAATAATTTCTTGCCGGTAGAGGATTGGCTCACAAAACCATTCACATCCGGATTCGCCTGTGTTGTCGTTCCTATGAAAGTATACAAGGTTTCAGACCCCAGTAATGTAATGTCTGTTAGCGCATCTTGATTCTTTTTAGTTTCCAGTAATTTACCTGAAGTATCCCATTTCCAAATCACCCGGTTCGATTGATCCCCCGCCGTAATTTGTTGACGACGCGAGTCGATTCGAACAGCCGTCATATTAGGCAAAGTAGTTCCGGGTAAGGTTGCGACGATGGGCTCGATGGCAAAAAGATTTTGAATCGCTAATGGTGCATACGCAGGCATTTCTAAGGTCTTAGGAGCCTCCTCTAAATAATAGGCCTTGATTTTCTCCCAGTCTTCGTCTGGAATCATTTGTGAGCCAGGCCCTAAAATGGTATAATCTGAAAGTGGTTTCTCCAGCATCCCGATCTCCTTGTCCACGCCCATCATGATTCCCATATAAGGAAGGGTGCTGTATTGCCACACATTTTTAGGGAGCAACGCGGGATCTGGAAGCAAATGACAAGACGCGCAATAGGTTTTAGCTAACTCTTTCCCTTCCGCCGCCTTAGTAGAGCAGCTTGGTAATTCATAGGAGAATACCGAGAAAAGGGCGATGCCCAGCAGAGTCCGCATTTTATAATTTCTTAAATACCTGTAATCTATCGTTATTGCGAGCCACTAGGTATAAAATTCCTGCTGCAGTCTTCACCTGCTTTATGTCGCGAATATCCCCTTCTAGCAATAATCCTGTGTCCGTAGGAATAAGTGTTTTAAATCCGCCTTTCCCATTTCCTTTTAAAATAAGGCCAAAGAAGGCGTCATAGCGAGCCTGGTACATGGACGCACCATTAAAGTTTCCTCCCACGATTACATCTAAGTTTCCGTCTTTATCCACGTCTTCTGTACGCAAGACCATGATTTTAGACACCTGTGCCAGTGAAGGTAGTGGCACCAGTTTGAAGGTCTTATTTCCTTGATTCTCAAGGTACATAGATTCGAAGGTATTTACGAGTTTCTCCTCCGCTCCCTCTAATTCTTTATCCCCAAAAATCTCTTCCACCGTTTTGCCAGCGAATAGATTATAGGCCGTATATTTCTTATTTATGACACTTGGAATCTGTTTTCCCAATTCATCCTTGCCATTGATTGGGAACCAGTCACCGCCGCGGCTATAGGCAACGATGTGTTCTTTCGTATCGTTTTTATCAATGTCCTTAATCTGCATCCGTAATTGCCCACCTAATTCTTTGCGCAATTTCGTATTTGTCCCTAGATTTCCTACGATAAAATCAATATCACCATCTTTGTCAAAATCTGCTGCTGTAATACCCGACCAGAATCCCGATTTCTCCTCGAGGCCATTCTCCACTAATTTAAATTTGCCCTTATTATTCTCAAAGGTTTTGATCGGCATCCAATCGCCCACGACCATTAAGTCCTGATCTCCATCTTTATCTATATCTGCCCAAATCGCCTCCGTCAACATCCCTGCCTCCCGTAATTCCGGCGCTAGAGCTACGGTCTTATCTGCAAAGTGGCCTTTCCCATCATTCACTAATAAATAGGATCGCGGCGAAGCCCCATAAGAATAACCCACCACGCGACCACCCACGAATAAATCCATATCTCCATCGCGGTCAATGTCACAAGGACGAACCACCGATTTATTATCATACATCGGAGGAAGCGCGTTTAAAGATCGAGTGAAATTACCTTTCCCATCGTTTAGATACAGACGATCAAATTGCTCTGGCATTTGGTCAAAAAACTCATTTCCGCCAGTTACCACATAAAGATCTAAGTCCTTGTCGCCATCCGCATCGAAGAATAAGGCATCCACATCCTCATACAAGGAATCCGCCTGAAAGACAGGTTGATTAGAAAGAACAAACCCTGCTCCTTTTTGAATTAATAATTGTCCAGCCTGGTACTTAGCCCCACTCAAATACACATCCTCTAAACCATCTCCATTCACATCGCCCACGGCAATTTTAGGACCTTCAATCGACACCTTAAATGGAATCAATAATTCTCGATTAAAGTCAAAATATACATTTTCTTGGTGCTGGTATGGTACGTTAATTCCTGCCGTAACTTCCTCAAATAGAGGCTTCACAGGCACAGAGAACACATAATCTTTCACATTAACTGTTGCATTTTTCTGCTCCATCGTCAGTGTTGTGTTGATGGTCGGATTTTTAACGATCTGCATTTTTTCATTCTCCCAAATCACCAGCATCTCCTCCACCTGTTGCAAATCACCTATTCCGAAAAGCAATATAGGCTCCACCGAACTCATAAATCCACGCGTCGGCATCATCTGCTGTAATTGCTGACCGTCCTTCGTTTTCAAGATGACCTTTGCCCCAATACCGAACGTATTTCCGCCATCACCTTTGAACTTCACTTTGACGAAATTATGCTTCAATAACAGGCGGCTGTTGTTTTGGTATACACTCGCCTTCTCGTTCAAATTATTCGTCACTAAATCTAAGTCCCCATCGTTATCTAAATCCGCATAGGTCGAACCGTTCGAAACGCCTTTATCCTCAAAACCCCATTTCACTGATTTGTCCTCAAAGCGCAAATCCTTTGCTCCTTTGAATATATAGTTATGTACACGACCATCCGGCATTAAATCGATTGCTTCTTGATCCAATTTCTCCGAAGTAGGCACCCCGTAATGCAAGGAATCCCCGATAATGAATTTCAAGTAATCTAAGTCATTCGGGCGACGCAAAATACCATTCGAGATAAAAATATCTTTGATTCCATCGCCATCGTAATCATTCATCAAGGTCGACCAACTCCAATCTGTCGCGACCACCCCAGAAGAGGCGGCGATGTCGGAGAATTTTTCACCTCCCATATTCAACTGAAGGCAATTTCTCGAATATTGATTGAAATAACCGAACTGTAATTTGTACATGTAAATGTCCAAAGGATCCTCTCCCACCGACGACTTTTCCACCTTCTCGTCATCCGGATACATATCCAAGGTCATCACGTCTTGGAAGCCATCATTATTTATATCAGCCACATCAGAACCCATCGAGAAACGACTCAAGTGCTTGAAGTGATCCCGAATTCCCTCTTTATATGTTCCGTCTTTTTGGTTGATATAATAATAGTCGTCCTCATGGAAGTCATTACTCACGTAAATATCTAACCAACCATCGTTATTAATGTCCGCAACGGAGATACCTAGACCATATCCCATCGCCGCTTGGTAGATGCCGGATTCTTTAGAAATATCCACAAAATGCCCCTTGTCATTTCTGTACAAATAATCCCCCGCCTCATTATCTTTCAGCGAACGCGTATTCACGCGATCATACGACCGCGTATTGTGCACGGCGTGATTTAATAAATAGCAATCTAAATCGCCATCTTTATCGTAATCGAAGAAAGCCGCCTGCGTAGAAAAACCCGTAAAATCCAAACCAAATTCACTCGATTTCTCTGTGAAGGTATTATCTCCATTATTAATATATAATTCATTAGAACCTTCTAAACCTTTGTAATTTCCTACAGCACAAATGTAAATATCCAAGAAGCCATCCGCATTGATGTCAGCCATCGTCACCCCTGTTTTCCAATCGGAGAAACCTTCAATTCCCGCCTTTACCGAGATATCTTCGAATTCCATATTACCCTTATTCAGGTATAATTTGTTCTTACCTTGATTCGATACAAAAAACAAATCGACTAAACCATCATTATTGATGTCTCCGGAAGAAACGCCACCGCCATTATAGAAATAGAGGTAATCTAGGATGTTGAAATCCTTAGTCTCCGTGATATTATTTGAAAAATCGATGTGTGTATTTTCGGAATCTAATTTTTCAAAAAGCACCACATCATCGCCTGAATTGCAGGCAAAGAGAGCAAGCGAAAAAAGAAAAAGGAATAAATAATTACTACGCATTGTTTTAAAATTTAAATACTTGGGCTTTGTCATCGTTTTTGGCCAAAACTACATAGGTCGACTTCCCTCCTTTAACTAGGGCCATATTACGCACTTGACCGATTGTTTTAAATCCAGTTTGCTTAGATAATTTCACCGCGAATTTACCTTTGCCTTGGCCTTCTATTAATAGACCGTAATTCGCATCGAAACGTCCCCATTCTGGAAGAGAATCGAAGAAATTACCCGCTAATAAAATATCTAACTTCCCATCCTTATTGAAATCCCCGGTTTCGATCGCTTTAATAGGCGAGAATTGAGCTTGATACGGCAAGGCTTGCAAACTAAAGTTTCCTTTACCATCATTGATCATAAAGGAGGATTGTGTCGTAGTGATCTGACGAATAGTGGCTCCTTCACGTTGTTCAGCGCTGAACAATTCGTCCACGGTTTTATTCGCGTAATCCTTGTACTTAATGAATTTCTTTTTAATCATTGGAAGCGCGCGCTGCATCTCCCCTTTCAAGACCATCGGATAGGTATTCCCATCTTCCGTCACACAGGATATCAGTTGTTCTACCGAGCCATTCTTATCGAAATCACCTACATGTAGGTAAGCTGGCGTTTCCGCAGATGCTTTAATCTTAGAATTTAGGCCAAAATTCCCCAACACAAAATCCATATCCCCATCGCCATCAATGTCCGCCGGCTTAATAACTGACCAAAGACCTTCAGATCCAGCCACAGGCTCCTGCTTGCTTAATTTTCTACCTCGTTCATTTTTGAATACAACTACCGGACCCCAATCTTGTGTTACTACTAAATCTTGATATCCATCCCCATTCACATCCGCCCATTCTGAATCCGTGACCATCCCTAAATCAGTTACCTGAGGCATATAACGCTTCGATTGATTCTTGAATCCCCCCGTACCGTCGTTGATGAATAAATTGCTTTGGGCGCTTAAGCCATACTTCGCATTCACCATCCGCGTTCCCACGAAAAGATCGATATCACCATCTTTATCATAATCCGCCGCAGAAACACTCGATCCATTCTCATAAATCATTGGAAAGCGTGCATCCCTTTTCAAATTTCCTTTCCCGTCATTTAAATACAATAAATCATGTAATTCAGGGGCATTTTCTTCGAACTCATTACTTCCAGTCACCACGAATAAATCCTGGTCTCCGTCCTTATCGGCATCAAAGAAAATCGCATCCGTATTCTCCGTCGTTTGATCTAAGCTGAAATCAGCTTGCGGAGAGTCTATAAACTTTCCTCCAGCTTTCTGGATAAATAATTTTTTAATCTGACCAGCAGCACCCCCTAAATAAATATCCTCTAAACCATCTCCATTCACATCCCCCACAGCTAGGGCAGGTCCTTGCGTAGAATACTTCTGTTTTAATAATACATCGCGGTCGTAGTCATTGAACCTACTTTCCACATGCAAATAATCCAACATACCTGCTGTTACATCTGCAAAAATAGGCGTTTGTTTCACTTCAAAGAAATGGAAGATTTCCGTCGCATTTTCTTGCTTCAGCGTAATCACCTGATCTGATTTCACAGATTTAAGCGTCTCCATCTTATCATTTGGCCATAAAACTTGCACCGAATCAATCACCCCATTCGCTCCTAAACCAAAAACCATCTGGTGATCACTCGACGATTGGAAACCGCGGTTAGGCATTTGTTGCAAAACTTTGAAACCTCCTTTTTGATATACCGTCACGCGTGCTCCGATTCCATTTAAATTGCGATCCATCCCTTTCAAGTGCACCGTCAAATAATGGTTCTTCAATTTCTCATTCGTCTTATTCTTATAAACCGATAGAGGCGAATTAACATTATTCACCACTAAATCTAAATCACCGTCATTATCTAAATCACCATAAGCCGAACCATTCGAGAAGCCGGGTCCCTCAATACCCCAGGCCTTACCTTGATTCGAGAACTTTAAATCTCCCTCGTTCTTAAACGCATAATTTGGAATAGGTACAGACGAGATCTTGTCTGTAAATTCTTTGTAGTCAAATTTCTTCCCATCTAACATCTGCTGCATCGTATTGCGATCCCCTAAGAAATCAACGAAATCCTGATCCGTTAGATCTTTAGCAATACCATTCGCCACAAAAATATCCTTCTTCCCGTCATTGTCCATATCGAAGATCAAGGCGCCCCAGCTCCAGTCCGTTGCATGAACACCGGCTAATTGACCCACCTCAGAGAAGGTCCCGTCGCCATTATTCAATTGCAAGTTATTGCGCATATATTGATGCCAAAATCCTCGTTTCTTCTTCAACTCTACTAAATTATATCCTTCAAAAACGGACGTCGTCTTCAAACGGCGATCATCGCCCGGTAACATGTCTGTCACGAAGATGTCCATATAGCCATCATCATTCAAATCCGCCATATCTGCCCCCATCGAGCTCAAGGAAATGTGTGGCATCTGATTCTCTAAATCTTCTTTAAACGTGCCATTCTTTTGATTGATGTATAAATAATCGCGCTCGTAAAAGTCATTTGAAATATAAATATCCGGCCAGTTGTCATTATTCACATCGCCTAGCGTAATTCCCAAACCAAAACCAATCAAACTTCCATAAATACCCGCCGTCTCCGACACATCGGTAAAATGAAGTTCCTTTCCATCCTTGCTATCATTTCTAAATAATTTATCCCCCCCTAATTTATCTCGCTCCTCCCGTAAATTCGTATACCCTAATTTATCAATCGGGGTAAAGCTGTTATTCAATAAATACATATCTAAATCCCCATCCCGATCATAATCGAAGAAGGCTGCGTGTGTCGAAAATCCACCATCTGCTAGTCCCGCCTCTTTCGCCTGCTCCTTGTAAGAAGGAACGCCAGCCTTAATTCCTTGATTGATATATAATTGATTCCCACGCTGATCACGAGAACCAGAATTACATACATAAATATCCATCAAACCATCTCCATTCACATCTGCAAACGTGACGCCAGTAGACCAAAACTTCTTCCCCACTATCCCCGCTTTAACGGTGATATCTTCAAATTTCATCGCGCCTTTATTCAAATACAATTTATTGTCTTCGAAATTAGACGTCACAAAAATATCCGATAATCCATCATTATTTACATCTCCAATAGCCACACCACCTCCATTATAGAAGTTACGGTAATTAAAGATATTGAACTCTTTTTTCTCTAAACTGCGATTCACAAAATCGATACCTGTCTGTTCCGCAGGCAACTCTTCGAAAAGCGTATCCTGTTTCGTAGAACAAGAGAAAAGAACAAAGAAAAGAAGGGTGATTACACTGAAATTTTTCATCCTAAAAGCGTGATTTTTTGCGTCACAAAAATACAAAATACTAGGGGTATATAAAACCCTTATAAAACAAAAAGGCAGAACCAAATGGCTCTGCCTTTCTATAAAAAACCTTCAGATTAATATCCTGGGTTTTGAGTCAATAATGGATTCGCATCACGACGAGCTTGTGGAATTGGGAACAATTCACGAGTCTTGTCAGTAACAGCCATAAATTTACGAGCTGTAGAGAATTTGTTGAAACGAATTAAGTCATTACGTCTCCATCCTTCCCATGCTAATTCACGACCACGCTCAGCTAAGATATCGTCAGCAGTAACAGCAGTTAAAGCAGCAACACCAGAACGAGTACGGATAGCGTTGATATCAGTTAACGCTTGCGCTGTATTTCCTAGACGGAACGCAGCTTCAGCACGCATTAAGATAACATCAGCTAAACGTAAGAATACGTAGTCATTTGATTGATCTCCGTTTGGATTGTTCTTTTGGATCTCATATTTCTGAGAACGAATACCAGCTACTTGGAAAACAGCATCCGCATCAGTCATTTGATCTTTTTCCCAATCCGCAACGAATGCTAAATCAGCACCTTTCGCATCTTTCAACTTAGCTCCAGAAGCAGCATATTGCTGTCCTTTAATCCACATGGCACCACGTAAGTCAGCTGACTCAAATGAGTTGTAGAAATCAGCTAAAGTACAGAAACCGTTCCATGGAGAGTTACCTAAACCATACGTTTGTTGGTTAGCATAGTGTAACGTTCTCATGTGGAAGTTCATACCACCTGCCTTGAATGAATCAAAAGGGATCGCGAAGATATTCTCGTTTGAACCTTGGTTTTGAACAACAAAGTTAGACAAGGTAGAAGAAGCTAATGACCAACCATTAGAAGATTTGATCACTTGATCAGCTGTATCATATGCTTTTTGCCATTGTGCTGTACCGCTATACACACCTGCGTTCAAGTAAACTTTCGCTAATAATGCTTTAGCAGCATCTTGCGTCATACGAGAGTATGCTTTACCTGTAGTTAAGTTAGGAATAACTGCAGTTAATTCAGAAACAAGGAATGCATAAACCTCAGCACGCGTCTTAGTCGCAGAAGATGATTTATTATCTGTTACGATAGGCACATTACCGAATGCATCCACTGCCATGAAGTAATAGATAGCACGTACTGCACGTAACTCATCTACCGCTTTTTGATTAGCAGCTACTACTGGGATCAATTGGTTCACTTGAGAGATATTACCAAAGATGAATCCCCACATTCCGTTAATAGGACCGTGTTGTGGAGTCCATGTGTGACGTGAATACGCCAACCACTCACCACCATCATACCAGTCACCCCCACGAGTAGGAACAATCATTTCATCCGTAGATGCTTCACTTGGATTAAACCAATCCCATGTGACTCCACGAAGACCACCATAAGCTGGTCCAAGTGCCGCTGCAATCTGTGCGTCTGTTTTTAAGAATTGATCCGCTGGGATCGAATCATAAACTGGCTCAGTCAAATCTGTACAAGACGATAGGGCTAAAGAAGCTATAACACCTACTGAAAGTACTTTATAGATATATTTTTTCATTTTTTTAATTATTTTATTAATTAAGTTATATAACTAATAGTGTGGCAATTATGTTTTAGAAAGACAAATTAATACCCGCAGTAAAGGCACGAGTTTTGTAGTAAGTCTCACGAACATCGATACCAGGAGCAGCGTTACCAATAGAAAGGTTTTGGCTAACTTCTGGATCAACACCTGAATAGTTAGTGAACAACAATAAGTTGTTACCAGCTACATAAATACGAGCTCTCTTAAATACGCCTTTAACTGGTAAAGTGTATCCAATAGATGCATTGCTTAAACGGATGTAATCTCCTGATTCAACGTAGTAGTCCATAGGGATTGTACGCTCATCATTGATAACCGAAGTTAAAGCAGTTTTCAAGGCATTAGATTCTCCTAAACGACCATCTTGACGACCTAACAATAAGTTATTCGTGTTAACGATCTTAGATCCAGCATTTCCAAGGAATTGGAATTGAAGATCAATTGCTTTGTAACGTACGTTAGTAGTTAAACCACCTACGAAAGTAGGGTTAGGATTTCCTAAATAAGTACGGTCATTAGCGTTAGGATCTACAGTACCATCACCATTAAGGTCTTGGAATACGTATTTACCATTTTCGATTTTAGCCACTTTAGCTCCGTAGAATACACCTACTGGTTGACCTGCTTGTAAAACTGAGAAGTTTACAGCAGACGTACCACGAATATAGCTACCTAAAGAAGTAGATAAGAATACCTGGTCAGCAGCAGCAAATTCGTCGTTTTTCAAAGAGATCAATTCGTTTTGGTTAAATGAACCAGCGAATGAAGAGCTAATTGACCAATCTTGCGTATCTAACCATTGGTAAGTAGCAGAGATCTCAATACCACGGTTTTGCATCGAACCAATGTTCGCTAAGATAGTAGGATATACATATCCTTTTTCTTGTGGAGCATTAACTGTGTATAATAAATCTTTAGTTTGACGAGTATACCAGTCAATCGATCCAGTTAATTTACCCTTCAAGATAGAGAAGTCTAAACCAGCACCGTAGTTTTCGTTAACCTCCCACTTCAAGTTAGGGTTCGGGTTAGATTGTACAGCATATGATGGTAAGAAGTCATCAGCACCACCGTCATAATATGATCCAGATGGACCGTAGAATGATTTAGATAGCAACGGACGAATACCTTCCGAGTTACCAGTTCTACCCCAAGAAACACGAAGCTTCAAGTTGTCAACAGTTGTATTTCCTTTTAAGAATGCTTCTTCTGATAATGACCAACCCACTGAAACTGATGGGAATAAACCCCACTTGTTGTTATCACCGAATTTAGTCGAACCATCACGACGCATGTTAACTGTAGCGAAATACTTGTTCATTAACGAGTACTGAGCACGAGCTAAGAAAGAAACCAATTTGTATTCGTTTTTATATGAATACAATAAAGAAGGATTCGAACGAATACCTAAACCAGAACCTAAGTTATTAGCTCCAAACGCATCTGTTAAGAAGTTGTTATTAGAAGCACCAAATCCGTCGTTAACAACATCTTGATACGTATAACCTCCTAATAATGTCAATGTAGAAACATCGTTTAATTTCTTAGTCCAGTTCAAAGTAGCTTCTAATTGCTTATCAGTTACTGAGTTTAAAGAACGAGATGCAGAGTTACCACCTACAGTAGATAACAAGTTACCTGGAGTAGTAGAAGCAAAATAGCTATTGTTAGCATTTTGAGTACGTAAAGTACCTGAAACGTTAAACACTAAACCATCTAAGATCGTATATCCAGCTTGCGCGTTAAATAAGAAATCTTGTAAGTTTTGCGTATTTGCTTTCTTTTCTAAAGCCGCTAACGGGTTAAAGTTGGCAAATGTACCTGGCAATTGGAAGTAGTTACCATTTGCAGCGTAAACTGGATCCGTTGGACGCATGTTCATCGCAAAACCTACCGCACGGTAATCAGCGAATGTACCATTCGTTTGAGAAGCAGACATATTAAATTTCATGTTCAATTTGCCATTCAATGCTTTCGCATCTAAGTTCAAACGACCTGTTAAACGATCTTTAGCAGAACCAATTAAAGTACCTGTTTGATCTAAATAACCTACTGAAGCACGGTATGATAAGTTCTCAGAACCACCAGAAACACCTACGTTGTGGTTTTGAGAAACCGCAGTACGAGTGATAACTTTTAACCAATCTGTGTTAGCACCATTATCATCAAATGATTGCTTGTATTTCGCAGCCGCAGCACGGAATTCAGACGCATTTAATAATTCAGGACGTTGAGAGATAGTCTCAGCACCTACATAAGCTGAATAATCAACTGTAGGAACACCTGACTTACCACGTTTTGTGTTAATTAAGATAACACCGTTAGCACCACGAGAACCGTAGATAGCCGCAGATGATGCATCACGTAACACATCCATAGATAAGATATCTTCTGGAGCAACGTTAGAAATAGGAGCACCAATTACACCGTCAATTACGTACAAAGGCTCAGAACCTGCGTTCAATGAACCAGTACCACGAAGACGTACCGTTGGAGTCGCATTAGGATCTCCAGATGCTTGTGTAATTACTAAACCAGCCACTTTACCTTGAGCCGCAGCTAATGGGTTAGTTACAACACCCGGGTTGAAATCACGAGATCCTAAACTTGTTACAGTTCCTGAAATCTCTTTTCTCTTTTGAGTACCATAACCTACTACCACAACCTCTTCTAAAGATTGATTGTCAGCAGCTAAAGAAACATTTACTACAGAACCTGTAGCAGCTACTTCTTTTTTTGCATATCCTACAAAAGTGAATACTAAAGTGCTACCACTTCCTGCATTTACTTTATAAGATCCGTTAATGTCAGTTTGAGAACCTCTAGTGGTACCTTTAACAGTGACAGAAACACCAGGAATAGCTGAGCCATCTTTCGAGTCAGTTACTTTACCTGAAACCACATCTTGGGCGAAAGCACCCAAGGAAATTAATAGTGCAACAGCAACACTGAAAGCTTGCTTGAAGCCTAGGTTACTAACACTTGATCGCACAAGGCGACCCACTCTCTTGTAAGAATGAATCATAAGTGAAAAATTAAGGGTTAAAAATAATTAATGATTCTTGTAGGCTCTGTTCTTATTCTTATTATGTAATGATTAGTGAAATTGTCCCAGCCGAAACCTTTCGAATCACGCAACTAATCATCTACGTAGTATGACTAATATCAAAACCTCCACAAAAAAACTAAGAATAAATTGAATAAAAAAATGATTTAAGATAATGAATCGATGACGGAGGGCTAATAAATTGTACAAAAGTTAGATTTTCTTAAAACTAGCACAGTATAGGACTGAATCTGAAAATAATCTAATTGTTATCTAATTGTTAGCAGAGACTATATTTTAGGCATGTCAAAATTCATAAATATCGAAATCAGGCTTGAAACGATTGTATTTTTTCAATAGAAAATATTTGAAAAAAAATATCAGTTTTTTTTCGGCAATCTAATGCCAAAAATAAATTAGGCTAAAATTGGAATAATACAATTCGAACAATGCTATACTGTTCATTTTTATCAAGGTACCGGATCATGGCCGCTTCCTCCCCAAGGATGACAGCTACTGATACGTCGAATGGTTAGTCGTAAACCCTCGATTAAACCATGCTTTTGAAGGGCTTGCTTCGCATATTCAGAACAAGATGGCGAATAGCGGCAGGAATTAGGCAAAAAGGGCGAAATCATTCCTTGGTAGATTCGTATTAGGACCTGAAAAAAGAAAACTAAAATACGCGCTAACATAGGGGTTTGAATTAAGGCCTTTTCTGATTAAATTGCTTTTAAATTTAACAAATACATTTCGCATATTCGTCTATGAATCGCAGGTCTTTAGCTTTAGGAATTTTAGCGTCCTTATTTTGCATGGCATCCTGCAATAATATTCCTGGACATTTTTTCGCTGGCAAAAGCACCGTTGAAAAAAGAAATGACAGTATTGCTAACCTATTTAACCCACAAATTGCGGCTCAAAAGGCAGTTAAGCTCGATACATTTTTCAAAGCACTTCAGAAGAACACCGGATTCAATGGCACGGTATTAGTCGCTCAATATGGGAAAGTTATTTATAAGCGTGCCTTTGGGATTGCAAATAACTTCACGAAAGATCAATTAAGCACCCGAACGCCTTTTCAACTCGCCTCTGTCTCGAAACAGTTTACTGCGGTTTCCATCTTGCAATTGATGGAACAAGGAAAATTAAAATTAGATGACCGCGTGGAGCAGCATATTCCCGGGTTCCCTTATGATTCTAGTATTACAATTCGCAGTTTACTGACACATAAGTCTGGGCTAGCTAATTATGCGTACTGTTTGGACAAATACTATGATAAGAAAACTCCTTTAACGAATGCTAAAGTCGTAGAACTGTTTAATAAGATCAAACCAGGCATCGATTACCATCCTAATCGTCAATTCCATTATAATAACACGAATTATATTTTACTAGCCTATATCGTGGAGCGTATTAGCGGAAAAGGTTTCCGAGAATATGTGAAAGAGAACATCTTCATTCCAGCAGGGATGACCGAGTCATTTGTTTATGATCCACTACATCCCGAACAATTAAAAAAATCAGCTACTGGTTATCAGCCAAAACGCTCTGGCCTCGCAGTAGTCGGATTCGATCATTTAGACGGCGTAACGGGAGATAAAGGAATTTATTCAACCGTGGAGGACATGTTTCTTTGGGATCAAGCGTTAAATTCAGAAACCGTTATCAAACTCAGCTCTTTAGATCAAGCTTTTACGCCTCAGCATACGAAGCCTAAAGTTCTAACTACTAATTATGGTCTAGGCTGGCGTTTGAAGCAATTAGAGAACGGCGAATGGCTAACCTACCACACCGGTTGGTGGCATGGTTTTAAAAACTATTATTTACATAATCAAAAAGACAATTCGGCTATTATCATTTTAGGAAATATGGCGAATCATTCTTTGGCCAAAATCAATATCGTACAATCCATTTTATATCCTGAAAAAGCAAAGTATTTCTTAAAAGGAGAAAATCTCCCGGCAGATAACGAAACTTCAGGAGGAAACTAAATTAACAGCCCATGAAAAACTTACTTATCGCGTTACTTTGCCTATTCGGCACAACCGCATTCGCTCAGTCGGAAGACGAGGGAATCAAATCTACTATCAACTCCTACACGGAGGGATTTACTAAAGGGGATTCAGCCAGTATTAACCGAGCTTTTGCCAGCAATGCCCTTTTAAGAAACCTAAATACAGCAACTGGAAAAATCGCAGACACTCCTTTACGCAAATTTGTTGCCGGGATGCCAGCTGGTGGAGCTAAAGCAACAGGACATCTTGTCAATTATTCTTATGCTGGAACTTCGGCAGTGGCTACGGTGGAATTCAAATTCGAAGACTTCAAGTACATCGACTTATTAAGTTTGATGAAGATCAATGACGATTGGAAAATCGTTTGTCGCGTTTTTAGTCGGGTGGCCTTGGATGTGAATGTGGCTTCGGGCCAGGGTGCCAAAGTAGGTGCTGGTAAATCGACTCCTGGTGCAGCGAAAGTGCCTGCGCCGGCGAAGAAGGCTAAGAAGGATGATGGATGGTGATAAATTTCTTCTCCCTGCTTAAAACGGCGCAAGCACATGTTTTGTAGCAGGGAGAAGAAAATTTATCTTTGGAAATAGCAAATATTTTCGGAAGCCCTGTAAGCTTTATCTCTGGAAAGAGAATGAAAACAAAGTGCTCCGCGGAAAATAGGTGCGCGCGCCATTTTCTAGGGGCACTTCGTTTTTGTGACGCAGAAAACATTCGCTAATGACGTTTTCTCGAAGCTCTTTTTCATTAGAATAAGGGAGAGGCCTTTTTTCATTGGATAGTTTGAAGTAGTCTACGCAGAAAATATGTGCTCGCGCCATTTTCTAGTAGACTACTTCAAACTACCAATAAATAGGACCGCTGCCGAGATATTTCTCCGCTATCGGCTTATAATATTCCTTCAACTCCTCGTAATTAGGAACAACCGGGGATTTAGAATACAGATCGTATTGATTGAAATCGCGAATCCACTCTAAGTACTGCGCATCTTTTTCGCATAATAAAGCTTTGTAGCTTCCGCCCGAGTGCCAAGGGTAAAAGGAATGGTAACGAACCATCGCCATTCCGGCTTCTGGAATCTGGTTATTTGGGTGATTTTTTAATACTTGGTATAAATATTCATCATGCCCCCAGGCTAAATGTAACTTATCTAAACCACAGCCTGCTTCATAAACCCCTAATTCAGTGTTATATCTTGAATCTTGCATGTCCGGATTTAATTCGTTGAACTCAGGATAGACACAAGAATCAGGCAATTTACAGCCTACCACGAAGACATCCCCTACTAAACCCCACTGCTCTGCCTGGGAGGTGCCGTCTTCATCTGAACCAAATAAATACATGGCTTTGCCTAAATCATGAATCAGTCCGACTAATTGCATCCAGTCTGGACGACCATCGGCACGTAAGCCTTCGGCAGATTGCAATAAGTGAATGACATTGGGAAGATTTAAATCTGGATCGGAAACGTCGATTAAGGCATTTAAGCGCTCCATCATGTCCCAAAGGTCCATGGGACGCTCGAAGGTGAGGTATTTAGCCTTCATACGCTGAACATAATCATATGTCTGACGCGTACGCATCTTACGATAGTGTTCTTTTACGGCAGCCGTAATTTCGCCTTGATTGTAATTTCTAAATTCGGTTTTTTCTTTAACAGGGGTTTCCATAGTCCTAGATTTTGGAACTAATTTACACAATACACGTGAAAAATGAAATTAAGACTTCAGTATTGAGAGGATGATAGCGCTAGCTAACATTAAGATTCCCATCGCGAAGAAGATGGATGGATTTAAACCGGGAACGGTATTTTCGGCTAATGACGCTTCGTAAGGGTTTTCTGATAGGTAACGAACGGGTATTTCCTGTCCTATTTCGCAGTTTTTGGCCAAACCTTTATCCGCTTCGCGTCTGAATTCCAAGCCATTCACGTGGTAGGCGACGATGGGAAAATAAATAGGGAAACGACCACTGTGGTCATCGCGAGAATAGCGCTTGGAGATTTCAACGATTTTACCGTAGGTCATTTTTGAATTATGAACCCACTCCTTACGCTTTTTGAAAAGGACAATTCCGAAACCTATTAATGCCAACGAAATCAACGTAAACGCGGTTAAGAACAAGGGCATTGATCCTTGAAATTCGCCAGTAGGCCGAGCTGATATTAATAAGATTCCGAACATATAATAAGCGCTGAAAATAATTCAACACCCAAAAAAAGTATAAATAATACGCTTTATCAAATTATTAGCTCTTCGCTCAAGAATGCTATGAAGTTGTGTTTTAAGGGGAAAAAATGAGATTTTTGTATTATTTGAAAAAACTCGATACAAAAACAGACTAATCTTGAAAAAAAATGACAGAATTAGCAGAAACTAGTAGTTGAAAAACGGCAAAAGCACCCAAAAATATATTTTCAGAAAATTTTAAATATCAGACAAATTTGTATTTTTGGACTATCTAAACCTAAAAAAAATGAAAAATAGTGTCAAGTTTCAACTCATGTCTATGATGTTCCTGATGTTCTTCGGATGGGGAGCCTGGTACGGACAGATGAGTAAATATTTATTAGATAATTTGCACGCTTCTGGTGACCAAGTGGGTAATGCATACACCACTTTTGCTATCGCCTCCATATTTGCCCCCTTCTTTGTAGGCTTAATCTCAGACCGTTACTTCTCTGCTGAAAAAGTGATGGGTGTTTTAAATATTTTGGGAGGTGTCATCCTCTATTTTCTTAGTTTAGAAAGAGATCCAGAGGTGTTTTTCTGGTATATTTTGGCCTATACCCTCTGTTTCGCGCCTAATCTAGCCTTGTCGAATTCCATCGCGATGAACCAAATGTCTAATCCGGAAAAGGAATTCCCCAGCATTCGAGTGACGGGAACCATCGCGTGGATTGTGGTGACTAATATCATCGGTTATTATGCCTTAGGAGACAAGGTGGCCATTTTTGAAATCGCCATGTATACTTCCTTCCTGTTAGGGATATATGCTTTTACCTTACCTAATACGCCACCGAAAGGCGATAAAAATGCGTCAGTAGCTCAGATTTTGGGTTTAGATGCCTTGAAACTATTCAAAGATCGTTCCTTCTTAATCTTCTTTATCTCCTCCATATTGATCTGTATTCCCTTATCGTTTTACTACGCGATGGCTAATCCATCGCTGACAGATTCTCACATGAGCAATGTGGAGAACAAAATGTCCTTAGGGCAGGCTTCTGAGGTGATTTTCATGCTCTTGATTCCCGTGGCTTTTATCCGTTTAGGGGTGAAAAAGATGCTCGTGGTGGGTCTAGTGGCCTGGATTATTCGCTTCCTCTGTTTTGGCTATGGGGATGGTATTTCGAGCGAATGGATCTTATATATTGGAATTATTCTTCACGGGGTATGTTATGATTTCTTCTTTGTGACGGGTCAGATTTATACGGACCAAAAAGCGGGCGATAAAATCAAGAATTCCGCGCAAGGCTTAATCACCTTCGCTACTTATGGGATAGGCATGGGAATCGGTTCGAAGCTTTCCGGCATCGTACTCGATTACTACACGGTCAATGACGTGAAGAATTGGCAAGCGGTTTGGATGGTGCCGGCGGCAATCGCTGGGGTGGTTTTACTCTTGTTCTTATTCTTCTTCCAAGATAATAAAAGCAAACCTACGTATTCTTAATCTTACGCAACATAAATGGCATAATCGAAGGAAAGAAGCGCTTCACAAATAGCCCAAATCCTTCGAGGAAACCGCCTACGAAGAATTCATTTTTCCCAGCTAGAATAGCTTGCAGGATTTTTTGTGCGGTGAAGTTAGGGTCTAGGCCTTTGGCCTGATTCGGATCCATTTTACCATAGGCCTCCCCTTTCTCGTTCATCGCGTGAAGGGAAATGTTCGTCTTAATATAACCGGGCAAAATCGTCGTCACGCGAATTCCATCAGGGTAAACTTCCGCCCGAACGGAATCAAAAAAGCCAATTAAGGCATGCTTCGTTGCACCATAAGCCGCTCTGCGTGGCGTGGAAAT
>CAIVPV010000229.1 GCA_903907915.1 uncultured Cytophagaceae bacterium | reverse complement strand
TTGAACTTTGAGCTTTGGTCTTTGAGCTTTCGATCATTTCACGAACTCATCGCCGGAGGCGATTCCACAATTGAACTTTGAGCTTTGGTCTTTGAGCTTTAAACTTAAAAAGCTTTAAACAAAAAAATGGGACCTTTTAGAGCCCCATTTTTTAAAAAATTTCCTCCGGACTCATTTCCTCCGGACTTCGGACTAATTAAACAGTCGCATTATTCATCACTTCCGTTTGCTTACGGATCGATTCTAAGTGAACTAATTTGAATAGTTCTTCGACGAACTCAGGATATAAAGCTAAGCCTTTGGCCTGATTAGCCCGATCATTATGTAATTGCTTCCAACGATCTAATTGCAATACCGCTACGTTATTATCGCGCTTGTATTCGCCTAATTTCTCCACTACCGACATACGTGCAGCAAGAACTTCTAAAATTTCACGGTCGATATTGTCGATTTTCTCGCGAAGGCTCGCTAATTCATCAGAGAAGTCAGCGCCGTAATTTGCATTACGAACTTCTAAGTCACGTAACATTTCACCTAATTTCTCAGGAGTTACTTGCTGTGAGGCATCTGACCAAGCTGCATCTGGATCGCGGTGAGTTTCGATGATCATACCATCGTAGTTCAAATCCAAAATACGTTGAGATAATTCCATCAATAATTCACGCTTTCCAGCCATGTGAGATGGGTCTCCGATTAATGGCATTTGAGGGAACAAACGCTTTAATTCAACTGCCATCGCCCACATAGGTGAGTTACGGTACTTTGTTTCTTGTGCGTTAGAGAAACCACGGTGGATCGCTCCTAATTTCTTGATACCTGATCCTTGAAGACGCTCGAAAGCACCTACCCAAAGAGCTAAGTCTGGATTCACTGGATTCTTAACTAATACAGGAACGTCTACTCCTTTCAAAGCATCCGCTAAATCTTGTACGTTAAATGGGTTAACCGTTGTACGAGCACCAATCCATAAAACATCAACGCCATATTTCAAGGCTAATTCAACGTGCTCTGGAGTAGCTACTTCAATCGCTAATGGTAAACCTGTTTCTTTCTTCGCCTCTACTAACCACTTTAAAGCTGGTTCTCCCATCCCTTCAAAACTGCCTGGACGTGTACGAGGTTTCCAAACACCTGCTCTCATAATGTGAGCATAACCCTCCGCTTTGATACGGCGAGCTGTTTCTAATACTTGCTCTTCTGTCTCAGCTGAACAGGGACCCGCGATAATAAGGGGCTTTCCGTTCGTCTGAATCCAGTCTTGCATCGGTACAATGTCTAAATTGGCATTCATAATAATCTGACGGTTAACAAGGGTTTACACCCTTCGATTTATTTGTTTATTTATTTCTTAAGCAACCAAAAATAATTCAATTATATTTGCATCAATTTTCGCCCCAATGACAAAAAAAACCTTGACATCAACCTCATCCAATTTATCGTTTGAGGATACTAAGATAGCCTTCGCATCAAAAAACAATTTTCAGTTGAAGAAGTCCTATTGGATTTTCGCCACAATGAATCAAAATTGGCTCGTAAATTTAGGTACTTTTTTTATCAAATTGTTCCTTTTCCTGCATTTTCCCATCAAAAAAGTCATAAAAAGCACGATTTTCGCCCAATTTTGTGGGGGAGAAACCATAGATGGCTGTGAATCAACGATTCAGGAACTTGAAAAAGCAAAAATTGGCACCATTTTGGATTACTCAGTAGAAGGGGAAGAAAGCGAAAAATCATTCCAAAAAACGAAAGAAGAAATCCTCAAAACGATCCGAAAATCAGCTGAAAATCCATCCATTCCTTTTGCTGTTTTCAAAGTGACGGGGATCTTTAAGGCAGAGCTTTTGGAAATAGCACAAACTGAAGCCGGATTATCGGAAGAGGATCAGGAGAATTTTGATCATAGTAAGGAAATATTTGCGGAAATATGCCAATTAGCATATGAGCTCGATGTTCGACTTTTTATCGATGCAGAGGAAAGTTGGATTCAAACTACGATCGACCGATTGACGTATGAAATGATGGCAAAATATAATCAAAAAACGGCCATCATCTACAATACTTTCCAAATGTACCGCCATGACATGCTGGCTAACTTACAAGAAGCGATTGAGGCAGCAGAGGAAAACAACTACTTATTAGGAGTGAAATTAGTTCGAGGAGCGTATTTAGAAAAAGAACGTCAAAAGGCCCATGAAGAGGAGTATTCTGAACCTCTACATGTTTGCAAAGAAGATACAGATAGAGACTATGATTTAGGGGTGGAATTGTGTTTAAAGCACCTTGACAAGGTACATTTCTGTATGGGAACACATAATGAAGCGAGCTGTTTGCGACTTTGTGATGCGATGAATGCGCTTCAAATTGCGCAAAATCATCCCCATATTTATTTTGCTCAGCTATTAGGTATGTCAGATAACATCTCCTATAATCTAGCAGCATCGGGATATAATGTGGCAAAATATGTGCCTTATGGGCCTGTGGATACCGTAATGCCCTATCTTTTCAGACGTGCAGAGGAGAATAGCTCCATTGCTGGGCAAACCTCTCGTGAATTTGCCTTGCTACAAAAAGAAGTAAACCGCCGAAACAACGCATGAAAAACTACCGCTATTTCCTATTAAGTGCCTTCATTATTGCCTTGGATCAAGGGATTAAAATGGGGGTTCACACGTGGATGGAGCCGGGTTATTTTGGCCAAATTCCCCTTATCGGAGACTTCTTTAAATTACATTATACGCTGAACCCGGGTATGGCTTTTGGGATTCAAATTGGGTCTATTTGGGGAAAATTAATCCTCACTACTTTCCGAATTTTTGCGATGTTCGGCCTCGGGTATTACTTGCATTCTTTAACGCTTAAAAATAGCCCAAAAGGGCTTTTAGTGTCGGTGGCCTTGATTTTAGGAGGAGCGATCGGCAATTTGATCGACTCCGTTTTTTACGGAGTTTTGTTTAATAATTCACCCGCAGGAGCACCCATGCAATGGTTTCATGGCCAAGTAATTGATATGTTTTTTGCTGATTTCTATGAAGGAACGTTGCCTACTTGGATTCCGCTGTGGGGTGGATCGTATTATTCTACACCCATCTTTAATTTCGCGGATGCCGCCATATTTTGTGGGGTAATGTCTATCTTGTTGTTCCAGAATAAATTCCTCACAAAGGAACATTAATCATGAATCAAGGCTTCTATCTATTCTTTTTATTAGCCTTGTTAGCAGAAATTATAGGAACCGTCAGTGGATTTGGCTCCTCTATTTTATTCGTTCCCTTAGCCTCCCTATTTATCGATTTCAAACTGGTTTTAGGCATAACTGCCGTCTTCCACGTGTTCAGTAACCTTTCAAAGATTTTTCTTTTCCAAAAAGGAATTGACAAAACTATTGCCCTCAAACTAGGGATTCCAGCCGTTATTTTTGTGATTTTGGGCGCCATTCTAACCCAATTCGTCCCCTTAAAAGAGATCGAGCTGAGTATGAATCTTATCATTCTAGCTTTAACTATTTTCTTGATTTCGGGTGCAGGAAAAAACATCCAACAAACGAATATCAATCTGTATACTGGTGGGATTATTTCAGGATTTTTAGCCGGCCTAATTGGTACTGGCGGCGCGATTAGAGGAATTACATTAGCTGCATTTGGTTTAGAAAAGGATGTGTTCATAGCGACATCAGCCTTAATTGATTTAGGTGTAGACTCGAGCCGGGCAGTCGTCTATATAGTACAAGGCTATTTCTTACAGGAACACCTCATTCTTATCCCCTTTCTAATTGTTATAGCTTTTTTAGGCTCCTATATAGGCAAGAAAGTCTTAAGCTATATTCCAGAGAAATACTTCCATTACGTAGTTTTAGGAGTGATAGGGACTATATCCATCTTACAAACGATTCAGTATTTTAAGTCATAAAAAAAGCCTGAACGTTTCCGATCAGGCTTATTTATTATCTCTTGTAAGAATTATTTTTTAGGAG
>CAIVPV010000228.1 GCA_903907915.1 uncultured Cytophagaceae bacterium | reverse complement strand
GCGTTAATATTTACACGAGAAACTTGATTTACCGTCGCATCGATTAATTCGGAGATTTGATTTACATCTGTTCCAAAAATAGCTACTTGCTGGCCATGGGATGACTCGTGGATATAATCAATGGGTTCATCTAAGCTTTCGAATGGAACCACTGGAACCACTGGTCCAAATTGCTCTTCATGCCAAACCTTCATTTTGCTATTGACTGGGAATAACAAAGCAGGGAAGAAAATGGATTTGAAGTTCTCACCACCATGTTCGTTCATCACTTTAGCGCCATGCAATTTCGCATCTTCTATTAATTCTGTTAGATAAGCCGGCTTATTAGGCTCTGGAAGCGGTGTAATTTGAACACCTGGTTCCCACATCATGCCTAATTTTAAAGCTTCTATTTTCTTCGCTAAACCTTCGTTGAACTTATCTGCTAAAGATTTATGAACAAAAATGATTTTTATCGCAGTACAACGTTGTCCATTAAAGGAAAGAGATCCTAATAAACATTCATTGATAGCAGAATCTAAGTCTGCACTTTCAGTTACGATCGCTGCATTTTTAGCATCCAAACCTAAAATGGCCCGTAAGCGGTTTACTTTCGGGTGCATCTTCTTTAACTTATCAGCCACCTTAGAGGATCCGATCAGTGTTAACACATCGATCTTTCCTGATTCCATTAATTGAGGAATGATCGAATTTCCGCGACCATAAAGTGTGTTGATAACACCTGCAGGGAAGGAATCTTTAAATGCCTCTAATAAAGGGTAGTGTAATAACGTACCGTGTTTCGGTGGTTTAAATAATACGATATTGCCCATAATAAGGGCTGGAATAAGCGTCGTAAAGGTTTCATTCAGTGGATAATTGAATGGTCCCATACAAAGTACAACGCCTAAAGGGGAACGTCTTACCTGTCCGATGATTCCTTCTTCGATTAAGAAAGTGGACGAAGTACGGTCAATATCTTTTAAGGCACCGATGGTATCATAGATGTATTGTACCGTACGGTCAAATTCCTTTTGAGAATCGCCTAAGGATTTACCAATTTCCCACATTAATAATTTAACGACTTCATCCCGCTTTTGAATCATTTTTTGAGTGAATTTCTCCACACATTCGATTCTTTGCGAAACAGTCATAGATGGCCATTCGCCACGACCATTGGAATAGGCTTTTACACCAGCATATAAAACTTCCATCGCATCTGCTGCATCCGTGATAGGATAGGAGCCGATTCGTTTTTGTTCAAAACCTTTGTCTGTTTTTATATAGATAGGCGACCAAACGTCTTGCGTTTTGCCTTTCCATTGACGCATCTCTCCATTGACTAAATATTCTTTTTGTTCAATGGGCTGCGTTAAATCGTATTCTTTCGGGATTTGACCTGAGACAGGAAATAAATTCTGTAGATTGTTATCGGGCATTATCTTGCTTTTTATTTTTACAAATTTCCGTAATATGTACCTTCTAACTAATTGATGGAATCAAATGTTTAAATAGTACCATGTTTTTCCGGTTATTTACAAATATAAAGGCGATAATTGACAAAAATTACTCCTTTTTTAGCGGATATTTTCTTCGTATTTTATTGATAATGAACTTGTTTTGTTCTGTAAAACTGGACGGATGCTGCAGCGAAAATGCTTTTGCCCAACTTTGAAACAAGGCTAGTTCACCTGCTGAAAAGCTAGTGGAACAGATATTTTTCTGAATCAAGTATTCGCTAAATTCCATACGTCCAATTTCTTTTTTGTTTCAATAATAATAAAAAAGCTAATAGGGCCAATAAGGCGGCAATTAAAAAAGGAATAGGTATCTGACTCGCTACGCCTTGGTAAACGGCTCCCGAGATATAGGCACCTAAACCGATTCCCGCTTCTAATGCAATGTACATAGTGGCCATCGCCCGTCCCATGTGATTCTTATCGCCTAAATCATTCGTCCAAGCAGCAAGCGTAGGTGTATTAAAGCCCCAGGCAACGCCATAGAGGATAGCCGATGCGATAAATAGATAAGAATTAATCGTGAAAACTAATAAAAACATCGATATACTTAGCATAAAGCAGCCAAAAATTAAAACAGGAATACGACCATATTTATCTGATGCTTTGGAAAATAAGAGGCGTATTAGGATGGACGAAATCGTATAAATCGTAAAATATAATCCTTTATTATTCCAGCCGATGATTTTGGAGGTATCAGGAATGAGTGTAATCATGGCGCCGGCGGAAAAAGAAACGAATAACATAATCCAAAAAACAGGTACGATTTTTGGCTCAAAAACATCTTTCCACCCAATTTTAAACAAAGAAAGGCTGAGTCGTGATTTCATCGCCTTAGGCAATGTTTCCTTCATTCTACTTAGTATAATAATGGAGGCCAAAGCAAAAACAGACGATATATAGAACATTTGGTCTATGCCATATTCGGCAGCTAAGAAACTGCCAATTGCTGGCCCAATGGACATTCCCGTGGCAGTAAATATGCCCAGTCCACCTTGTGCTTCCCCTCTACGGTCCTCCGGAATGACATCTGAAACGTAGGCAGCCGTCGCCGTCGGTTTCGTACCAGTGGACATGCCATGTATGAAGCGGAGGAATAAAAATCCTTGTACCGTATGCATTAATGGATATAATCCACCACAAATAAAGCAAACGAGGGAACCGAAAGCCATGATGGGTATTCGGCCTACGTGATCGGTTAATTTTCCAGAGAATGGACGTGAAAATCCGGCTGCTAGCGTAAATAGAGCAATTGTATATCCGATGTATTCTTTCCCTCCTAAACTGGCTAAATAATCAGGCAATTCGGGTATAATCATCGAAAAGCTAGCCGAAAATAAAAAGTTACTTAGACAAAGTAAAAAGAAAGGCAGGGTATAAAGTGACGGTTTGGCTGTTGTCATTTATAAATCCTCCTCTAAAATAATGGATACGTCTTTTTTATTTAATCCTAATAAGAAAGCGGGTAGTAAAATCAAATTACAAATCATGGCCATTAATAGTGTGACCGAGACCAAAATGCCTAAAGCCTGTGTCCCTTTGAAGGTGGATGCGGTAAAGATAAAGAAGCCAAAAAATAGAATCATCGCCGTATAGAACATGGATACGCCCGTTTTCAAAATGGTGGTTTGGACGGCTTTCTGTATGTTTTGGTTGTTCTTAGCCCATTCTTCTTTGTAACGGGTGAGGAAATAAATCGTTCCATCACTTGAAATGCCGAAGGCAATGGAGAAAATCAAGATAGTACTGGGCTTAAGTGCAATTCCAAAATATCCCATTAAACCCGCCGTGATAATCAAGGGAATTAAACTGGGTAGGGTAGAGATTAACACCATTTTCCAAGATCTAAAAAGCAGCGCCATCAAAATACAAATCAAGATGATGGCTGTAATCGTACTTTCGATAAGATTGACCTGCAAATACTCTGTTTGGAAAGCATAGATGACCGAATTACCAGTTACATCGGCTTGATATCCTTTTTTATCACCTTTGGCTAATAATTCCCCTGTTTCGATATCAGTTCGAAAGATGCTGTCAATTTTAGGTTGTATTTCGTCAAATAAGACTCTGGTGCGCACGGTTCCAGCATCTTGCATTTGGAAACTAATTCGAGTGAATCGATTCTCTTTATCAATGAAGCCAGAGAATAAATTATTTTTATTGCCATTTAAG
>CAIVPV010000227.1 GCA_903907915.1 uncultured Cytophagaceae bacterium | reverse complement strand
GATTAAACAAAATTTCTTTTCTTCCTTATCGTATAATCAGATGAACGAACTAGGATCAAAAGCGGCAATTGGTTCCAATGGATTAGTTTGCATGCCTTTTGGGAATGGTGCAGAGCGTATTTTTCAAAATAAAACGTTGGGTGGAAGTTTTATGCACCTAGATTTTAATCGACATCATTCTGCTGAAATAATTCGGGCTGCTCAAGAAGGAATTGCCTTCTCCATGGTATATGGTATCGAATTACTAGGGAATGTTGGCGTTACGCCTAAAAAACTAAAGGCGGGTCAAGCTAACATGTATTTAAGTGATTTATTTACTCAAGCTATTGTTAATGCATCAGGTGCATCAGTTGAATTATTGGAATCGGATGGAGCTTTTGGTGCTGCTTTAGGAGCTGGAGCTGGTATTGGTTATTATGCTAATGAGGATGAAGCCGTAAATAACATTAAAGTATTGAAGACAATAGAGCCTAATTCTACCTATACTTCGGAATATGTGGAAGCTTATGGGGTATGGAAAAGTAACCTAGCCCAGTAAAAAAGGCAAAGCCTCTCAATTGCTTGAGAGGCTTGTACCCAGTGCCGGAGTCGAACCGGCACGGGCTTGCACCCACGGGTGTTTGAGACCAGCGCGTCTACCAATTCCGCCAACTGGGCAATTAAAAATTGCTACGCAAAACTAGGCTTTTTCATTTGCTTTCGCAAATGAGCTTAGAATATATTCAGTTCTATTCGTAGCGTAATGCATCAACTGGGTCCATTTTAGAAGCTTGGAAGGCAGGGTAAATTCCTGAAAATAAGCCAACTAAAATACAAATAATAATACCAGTCATCATCCAAAGCCAAGGAATAATAAAGCTAGCTGATCCAGAACTAATACCTTGAGCAATTAAATTACCAATGGGTATGGCTAGCATTATTCCTCCAATTCCTCCCAGTAGACAAATGACAATAGCCTCTATCAAAAATTGTTGTAAAATACGGCCCGGTGTAGCTCCTAAGGATTTTCTAATACCAATTTCACGTGTACGTTCACTGACTGAAACCATCATAATATTCATCAAAGCAATGGCAGCACCTAATAAGGTAATAAAACCAATGACAAAGCCACCAATACGCAATGAACCTGTAATACTTTCAAAACTCTTAGCCATGGAATCTGATCGGTCTATGCTAAAAGAATCTTCCATTCCGATTGGATCCATGCGAACTTTTCGCATCGCCCCTCTAGCCTCTTCCATAAAATCTTCAATGTTAATAATTTTAGAAGATGAAGTAGTAATATCAAAATTTAAACTACGACCTACAGCCATTTTACGACCCGTTTCTAGGGGAACAATTATAACTCGATCATCTCCTCCTCCCATCATATTCCCTTTCTTTTCTAGCGCACCTATTACCTTAAGCTTAATACCTGAAACAACAATTTCGGAACCAATCGGAACTTGCTTATCATATAATTGATCAATCACGTCTACCCCTAGAATACATACGTTAATAGCGTTCATCTGTTCATTTGAAGAGAAATTTCGCCCGGCGCCTACTTTATATCCTTTTAATTCCATGAAATTATCATCAATACCTAAAACTCGAGTATTCGGATTGGTTTTCTTAGAACCAAATTTGGCAATAGCATTATTATTCACATTCGTTTTTAATGAAACTTTCCCTTTAGAAGTAAAGAGTGATTTATAGTGTGTTGCTTCGCGGTAATTTATATTTTTAAAACGTTTCTCCTTTTGTCCCTCACGTCTAATCTGCATCGCTGGACGATTACGAATATCAAATGAATTAGCCCCTAGTCCGGAAAAAGAGTTATCCACTGAACTTTGGATACCATCAATGGCTGTTAAAATACCCACAAGTGATGTTATTCCCAGCGAAATAATCAATGCCGTAAGAACGGTTCTGAGTAGATTACTTTTAATGGATCGAAGACCCTCTAATACATTTTCTTTTAAATTCATAAGACTCTTTGACTAAGCCGGATGTATCCGGCGACTCATTGACTAAGCTGCGTTTGCAGCGACTAAATCACGAAGTGATGACTAAGCCGAAAGCGACTCATTCACGCAGTGACGACTGTTGCAAAGTAACTGCAAGTTATCTCCTTTTTCACAGCATTAAAAACCAATGAAACAGGCTTTTAATCCGTTAGTCCTTTTTTTAGCTTAATTTATTCATACGCCCCTCTTTCTTAATCGCGAACTATTTGATAATTTAGTGTAAAATTATGTCAGTGGAAGAAAATCAACAAAGCGCACCCATTTATAACGACGATAGTATTCGTTCCCTAGATTGGAAAGAGCATATTCGGCTTCGTCCGGGAATGTATATTGGTAAATTAGGAGACGGTTCATCGGTGGATGACGGTATTTATGTTCTAGTAAAAGAGATCATGGATAACTCAATTGATGAGCACATGATGGGTAATGGAAAGTCTATTGATGTAAAGATTTCAGACCATAAAGTGGAAGTTCGAGATTATGGTCGCGGAATACCTTTGGGAAAAGTAATTGATTGCGTATCTAAGATAAATACTGGTGGTAAATATGATTCAGGTGCTTTCCAAAAGTCGGTAGGCTTAAACGGAGTAGGTACGAAAGCCACTAACGCTCTTTCGAATTACTTTAAAGTGCAATCTTATCGTGATGGTCAAACTAAGTGGGCCGAGTTTTGTAAAGGAGAATTAACTGCTGAATCCCCAGGTATAGAGGCTTCTACGGCTAAGAGTGGGACGCACGTCGCTTTTGAACCTGATAATTCCATCTTTAAAAATTATCACTTTATCCCTCAGTATTTAGATTCTTTATTTTGGAATTATGCTTTCCTTAATGCCGGATTAACGATAAATTTTAATGGAGAGAAGTATTTTTCCCAAAATGGATTATTCGATTTACTTTCTAAAAAAACAAATTCAGAAGAAAACCGCTATCCAATCATTCACCTAAAAGTAAATGATATTGAATTAGCTATAACACATAACAACCAATACGGAGAGGAGTATTATTCCTTTGTTAATGGTCAAAATACCACACAAGGT
>CAIVPV010000226.1 GCA_903907915.1 uncultured Cytophagaceae bacterium | reverse complement strand
AGTAAAATTATAAAAATCAGCCGTATAGTCTAACATGTGCTATTTTTTTCCAAATAATTCTAAATCTCTAAACAATTATTTGACATAAAAATCGTATTATTGTTTAGTCGTGATAATTGACAATAAACCTATGGTATTTAGATCATCCTTTTACTGCCTCGTCCTCTTTTTATCCCTTCATTTCTCGTCTTTCGCTCAACAGTCTTTGGCCTTTGAGAGTAATCAGATTCATTTTAATCAAGGAAAAGAATATTTCGATGCCGCTAACTATGTAGCAGCGCGCGAAGAGTTCGCAAACTACTTAAGCAGGCAATCCGATCCGACTAAAAACGAGGTAATTTTAGCGGAATACTACCAGGTCTTATGTTCTCTTTATTTAAATCAACCCGAGATTGATGTTTTAGGTTATCATTTCAATCTCAACCACCCGAATAGCCCACAAAGTAATTTACTTTTCAGAAGAATTGGATTGTATTTCTATGATATAGCTAATTACGCGAAAGCGATTCGTTACTTAGAAAGTTCCTCATTAGGTAACGTAGAAGCACGTTATAAATTAGGAGTGGCCTATTTTGAGACAAAAGACTTCGATAATGCTTTAGCTCTTTTCAATGAAGTAAAGACAGACCCAGATGAAGAATATGCCTTTTCAGCAGCTTATTATGCGGGTGTGATTCATTACCAACAAAAGAATTACCTGGAAGCCATTGCAGATTTCAAGAAGTCAAACGGTCATTCTAAATTCCGCAAAGACTTACCTTATTGGTTAATCTCTTCCTATCAGCAAACTGCCCAATGGGATGAATTATTAAAGTATGCCGAGCCTATTATCTCCACAAATCCTGATTTAGCCTTATTAGTGGCCGAAGTTCAATTTAAAAAAGGATTGTATGCGAAGGCCGCTAAAAGCTTTGGCGATTATTTATCAGTCCATAAAAATGAGGCTGCGACTTATAAGAGGGGATTTGCACTTTATTCAATTGATAAATACGAGGATGCTATTCAATCGATTACGGGATTATTAAAAAATGATTCTTTAGGCCAAAAAGCATTTTATCTTCAAGGTTTAGCCTTATTAAAGCTAGGAAAAAAATCGGATGCTGCTATGGCATTCAATCAATCAGGAGCCTTAGTTTATGATTTGAATCAGCAAGAAGAGGCTCAATTTAAATGCATTAGCATTTCCATCGATTTAGGAAAGTGGTTAGAAGGATTAAAAGCTATTGAACAATTTGGAAAAAAATATGCTACTAGTTCATTTACGGCTGCTTACCAAAGTTTCGCCGCCGATGCCTTTTTAAAATTATCCTCTTTGCAACCAGCAACAGCTTTGATGAAATCAGGTATTTCAATTTCAGATGAAATGAAGGTGGCCTATCAAACGCTTACCTATAATTTAGGAATAAAGGCGTACAACCAGGAGCAATACAAAGAAGCCCTTAGCTTTTTCGATCAAGCCATCGCACAAGCGGCTAACCAAAATTTAACAGATGAAGCCTCTTTTGGTAAAGCAGAGTGTCTTTCTCAATTAAAAGATTTCGATGCCGCTATTCAGGTGTACAAGCCTTTATTAACAGGCAAACACTCTGCAGATTTCCTACAAAGAAACCGTATTGGTATTGCCTATGCCTATTTCTCAGTAAAAGAATTCACTAATGCGAATACCTATTTCAAAACTTACGTAGACCAACTGAAGGTAAATCCATCCGGAAAAGCCAATGCAAATGCACTTCTTCGTCTAGCAGACACCTATTTAGTAGCTAAGAATTATAGCGAAGCATTAACTTATTATAATCAAGCGATAGATAATGTAAAAACGGAGAAGGATTATGCGATGTACCAAAAAGGGATCACGCTAGTCTACTTAGAACGGGATGCAGAAGCGAAAGCAACCTTTCAAGCCTTAAAGAAGTCGTTTCCTAATACGAAGTTTGGTGATGATGCCAGCTTTCAAGAAAATCTGATCTCCTTCCGTACGGGTAAATATGCTGAGGCAATCGCAGGATTCACCGATTTGATAACAAATCAACCTAATAGTCCCTATTACGCTGAATCTATCTTAAAAAGAGCGCAATCCTATTCGAATTCGAAGCAGCCTGAGAAAGCCATTACGGATTATAAGGTGGTCATCGAAAAGTACGCGAAAGAGGCTTTTGCAAAAGATGCCGTGGCGGGTCTTCAGGAAGAGTTAAATGGGGTAGGACGTCCAGAGGAAATGACTGCTTATTTAAATATGTACCAAAATGGCAGCCTAAATGACGAAGAAAAGACCGATTTAGAATACCAAGCGGCTAAAGGAATTTATTTAGGTGAAAAATACGATAAGGCTATCGAGCCTTTGAAAAATTTTGTTGCACATTTCCCAGCTGATGAACGTGTTAGCGAAGTAACCTATTTAATAGCTGATGCAGCGAATCGGTCTAATAATAAGGCGCTAGCTTATGAATTTTATAAAAAGGTGATTGAACAAAACGTTCATCCATCTTTAAATTCCGTTATCACGAAGGTTGCTGATATCGAATTTGATTCAGCAGCTTATCGGAATGCTATTGTTCACTACCGATTATTAAAGGAAAAAGGAGTGGATTCAACGGTCATCATTCGTTCGAATAAACGCATCCTTGAATCCTATCTTAAATTAGCTGAATTAGATTCTGCTTTAATTGCCTACCAGGAATACCACGCGTCTGCTATAAATGAAGCTGATGGAATAGAACAATCAGCTTTATTATTCCTTGATATTATTCAATTAAATAATACAAAGGGCAATTACGCAACATCGAATGAGATGATTTTGGAGAAATTCAGAAATGAATTTGCGGAAGTAGCAGATGCTACCTTAGGAAAAGCCTATTTAATTTTAGCTAAAAATTTGTTTGAGCTTAAAAATCTTGCCCAAGCTAAGGCCACCTTAAAATCTATTATTGATAATTCAGAGGATAAAGAAAGCGTTGATGCTGCTAAAACCTTAATGAAAACCTATTTCCCTAAATAATGAATATGAGATTCACATCTAAGATCGTTATAGCATCCTCTTTCAGTCTGATTTCCATCTTTAGCTATGGTCAACAGAAGAAGGAGGGGTCCATTCAAAATGAAGAGTTTGTCACGGAAAAGGTGCGTAAAATAGAAGTACAACCTGCGATGAGCCGTTCATTTGAAGCATTAAATGAAGTTCCTGATTATAGCAAAGATCATAAAGTAGATTTTGATTTTGATGTTGCTAAGCCACAATCACTCGTTTTGCCCAGTATCCAAACTAACGTAATTGGACCTCGGACAGGAGAGGAGTTAAAATCCCTTTTGGGATCTAAAGCAAAAAACTCGATTAAAATTGGTGCTGGAAATTATGGACATACGTTAATAAATGGTCATTTTGGCTATAATCCTACTGAAAAAGAATCCAGAGGGCTGTATATTAACCACGATGCTAATTCCATGGGGCCCACTGATAATGCTTTTTCAAGTCGTTCAGAAAATGAAATCAAAGTATACTCGCAGTCACTTTGGTCAAAAGCTTTATTAAAAGCTTCGATAGACTACCGTCGCACCGCAACTAATTTTTATGGCAAGGAATTAATTCCTGCAAATACCCAGGAAGATGCCTTTGGTGTAAATTATAACTTACTAAAATTCAATGGTGACATCTTCAGCGCAACGGAAGGTAAAAAGTTTAGTTATCAAGCAGGAACAGAGTTTGCTTCTCTCGCAGGGAATTTAGCTCCTAAAGAATGGATGTCTTCCAGTTACCTAAAATCGTCTTACTCTATTTCAGATGGACTTTCATTTCGCGTGAACGCAGATGCCATTCTTTCGAATTTCACCAGCAACACGTCTACTAACCGAAATTTCTTCCGTTTACAGCCAAGTATCTCGTATGATATTTTACCCCGCTTGATTTTAGAAGCAGGTATAAATGCCATACAAGATGAAGAGCTAAGAATTTATCCTAAAGTACATGTTCGATTCAGAGCAAATGACTTTATTCGCTTATTTGCGGGTTTTGAGGGAAATACACAGTTTAATTCCTACAGCAGCAGTTTAGTAGTAAACCCATGGCTTTCACAATCCATCGGTTTAAAAAATACCCAACAAAAATGGATGCTTTCGGGAGGTTTAACAGGTAGCAACGAGCGTAATGTACATTACGAATTGAAAGCATCCTATGGTGAATATGCTAAAATGGCCTTCTATACAGCCTCTGCAGCAGACTTATCCCAATTTGATATCTTATATTCCAATGCAGACGTAGCCGTCTCTGTATTACAAATGCAAGCCAACTTCAAGATGTCTATTTCTGATAAGGTTCAATCCGATTTGCAGGTAGATTATACGAATTATGGAAATTTAGGGAATCTATTATATGCCTACCACCGACCTAATATTCAAATTGCCTGGAGAAACACCATTAATGTCCTACCTAAAATAAAGGTATTACCCGAAATTTACTTTATAGGTGGATTATATGGCTTTAATCCAAGAACTCAAAAGGCAAGCACGCTAGATAACATCGTGGATCTCAATGTAAAGGGGGAATATGCCATTACAGAGAAATTCACTGCCAGTTTATCCGCTAATAATATCCTCGGAAAAAATTACCAGCGATATTTATTTTATCCGACGCAAGGTTTTAACTTTACAGCAACTCTCGCATATTCATTTTAAAAATGACCGAATTTTATACCTTTCTTGAGCACTTACTATACGAGCACGAATGTGTGATAATCCCTAATTTTGGTGGTTTTGTAGTCAATGCACAGGGCTTTTCATTTAATGAAAAAGAAGGAAAAATTCATCCTAAGAAAAAATTTGTTGCCTTCAATGAAAAACTGAAAACGGATGATCGATTCTTAAGCACTGAATGGGCTAAGAAGAAATCTATCCCGCAAAAAGAGGCAGCTGTAGAAATTGCTAACATAAGTAAAGAATTAAAATCACTACTTATATCACAAGGTGTTTTAACAATAGGAGTCTTAGGTTCGTTTACCTTAATTCAAGAAAATCGTATTTCATTTTCTCCTAACCCAGATTTTAATGCTGATTTAGCTGTTTTTGGTCTGTTCCCAGTAGGGCTAGGGTATACCTCTGTTATAAAGGAGAAAAAACCTGAGCTAATTGCAGCACCTATTGCTGAAGATTTACCAGAAATAACACCAGAGGAAATTAAACCGGTACAATTGTCTAGATCCATCTATGTATATGCTTTTATAGCCTTTATATTAGGAGGACTCGGTGCCTTTTTCTTAACTGCTCCTCCGACGAATCAATCGCAAAGCTCATTAAATCCTATTAAGATAGAGAAGAAGGTGATTCCTGTTGCAGCCGTTGTTGTACCCTTAGCAGATACGATTAAAACTCTTCCGGCACCAGTAGTAGTAGAGAAGGAGAAGCTAGTGCAAGCGGAGGTGATTTATTTAGTGGCTTCCAGTTTCCAATCTTTAACACAAGCTGAAAAAGGGTTAAAAGAATTAAAATCACGTGGTTTTGAACAAGCAGAGATCATTCTCAAAAATGAAAAGACTAAATTCTATCGTATCAGTTTAGGATCAGAAAGTTCAATGGATGCGGGGTATGCAAAAGCAGCGGAATTAAAAGAATCGAAAAAGATAGATATTTGGGTGTATAAAGCCCTTTAATTCAATGACGAATACAATCGAACAAAAGAATTTAGAACGAAAAAACCAACGGAAGGCATTAGCGATCACGCTAGTGATTCAAGGTTTGTTGTTCTTATTGTTTTGGTATGCGAAAGTATGGTCAGCGGAAGAAATGAAGCTTGAATTACCTGAACCTGGTTTTCAAGTGAATTATGGTACGGATGATGAGGGTGGTGGAAATGTACAGTCCTTTAATCAGGCTAGTGATCTACCCAATAATGATGAATCACAACCTGCAGAGAAAGAAACCGAAGTGGCTTTCGTTAGCAAAGCAAAACCAACACCTAGCTCTAAAGAAACCGTTATTTCATCGGTGGTAAAAAGTCCGGTCAGTATTTCTGAAAATACGAAAAAGACAGCTGTTGTTTCGACAAAACCAGTACCTGAACCCGAGGAGAAAATCGATGAAGGTGCTTTATTTAAGAAGAAAACAACCAGCAATGGTACTAGAGGAACTAATCCAAATCCAGGAGGTAATTCTAATGGAACAGATGCTGGTAAAATAGGGGATAAAGGTAGCCGAAACGGGACCATCAATAATTCAACTAATTATACTGGAAATAGTGGAAGTGGAGATGGAGCAGGTAATTCATCTGTAAACATCGCCGGCTGGAGAATTGCTAATCGTCCTAACGTAAAAGATGATACGGGTGAAACGGGGTTAATCCGATTCACAATCAAGATCGATGAGGACGGGAATATTATTAAATTAGTGATTGCGGAGAATTCATTCTCTAATTCTTTGGCACAGAAATACAAAAGAGCCATTGAAAAGTCTAAATTCATCAAAACTTCTTCAGGTCCTAGTCCTAAAGAAGCGACCGGGTCTATCACCTTCCGAGTAGGAGAAAGATAGGCATTCCATGAATTATTCAGAGTCTATTTCCTTTTTATATGCTCAGCTTCCCGTATTTCATCGAGAAGGAGCAAAAGCCTATAAACCTGGCCTAGGAAACATTGAAGCTCTTTGTGAGCTAATGGACCATCCAGAGCGTTCATTTAAATCTTTGCATATCGCGGGTACTAATGGGAAAGGTAGTTCATCTCACTTTATGGCTTCTATTCTGCAAGAACACGGTTACAAAGTGGGTCTATATACCTCACCCCATTTAAAATCTTTCACGGAAAGAATTAAAATTAATGGGCTAGATATAGCGGAGGAATGGGTCGCTGACTTTGTCTCCAAGCATCTGGACTTAATCGAAAAAGTACGTCCTTCATTCTTCGAATGGACAGTCATAATGGCCTTTTCGTATTTTAAAGAGCAAAAAATTGATTATGCCATTATAGAAACCGGTTTGGGTGGACGATTGGATTCGACAAATATTATTTCCCCTTTGGCCTGTTTAATTACCAACATCAGCTTTGATCACCAAGATTTACTAGGCGATACCTTAGAAAAAATTGCATCAGAAAAGGCGGGTATCATAAAATCAAAAACACCGGTTACCATTAGTGAAAAGCAGGCTGAAACCTCAGAGGTCTTTCTAGTAAAAGCAGCCGAAATGCAGGCGCCCATTCAATTTGCTTCAGATATCATTTCTTCTTCAGATTTTAACTTCGGCAGCCCAACCTGGGGTTCAATGAAGATAAACAGCCCCTACGTGGGTATATACCAACAAAAAAATATCAGGGGAGTCCTTGCCTGGTGTGAGCAAATACAATCGCAGATTCCATTAGAGGGCTTGAAAATTCAAGCTGGCATTGAGAATGCGAGACTAAATACGGGATTACAAGGGCGTTGGGAAATTTTGGGAGAAAATCCTAAGGTGATTGCTGACACAGGACATAATAAAAGTGGAATATCAGAAATCCTTCAACAAATACGTCAGGAGAATTTTGATCACCTCTTTGTCATTCTAGGCATGGTCGCTGATAAAGATATCGAATCCGTATTATCTCTATTCCCTTCAGATGCCACTTATTTCTTTTCGCAAGCAAATAATCCTAGAGCCATCGCAGCAGTAGAGCTTCAAAAATTAGCCAAAACTAAAGATTTACATGGTGAGGTAATCCTCTCCGTCAATGAAGCCATAGCCAAAGCAAAATCACTTGCAAATCCATCAGATGGAATTCTTATCTGTGGAAGCACTTATTTAGTCGGAGAGATTACATTTTAATTAGCGTTCAAATTGAGCAGACGAAAAACAGCCAAATACAATCTTGCCTTAGAGTTAGACAATGTGATTCAAGAACCCAAACCTCTTTTTGGTGTTCTTCAGGACAAATGGAAATCAGATTTTTTTAAAAATGAGAATCGGCTAGTTTTAGAACTTGGGTGTGGGAGAGGTGAATACACCAATGGATTAGGTAAACTATTCCCAGGGATGAATTTCGTAGGAATTGATGTCAAAGGAGATCGTTTAGCACAAGGTGGTCGAGCTGCCAGAGAGCTCGAATTATCCAATACCGCATTTCTTCGAATTCACATGCAAGAGATTGAAGCACACTTTGCCGAAAATGAAGTAGATGAAATTTGGATTACCTTCCCAGACCCGCGTTTAAGAGATCGGGATGAAAAGCGACGATTGACCTTCCATACCTTCCTGAATCGCTACAAGAAAATTTTAAAACCAGAAGGTACCCTTCATTTGAAAACTGACTCGTTACCCTTCTTCGAATTTTCAGAGGAATCATTAGCAAACAATGCTTGGGAAATTAACGTTAAGACAAATGACTTATATAGTTCAAAATGGAACGAAGATCATTATGGAATAAAGACACGTTTCGAACAGATGTTTCATGAACAAGGATTTAACATCAATTACCTCAGAGCAAAAAACTTGAAATAAAAAAAGCCTCTCGAATGAGAGGCTTTTAAAATTATATCAAACGTTAGATTAACCTACGCGAGCGATTAGATCAGCTGCACGAGAAGAATAACCAAATTCGTTATCATACCAACCTACCACTTTAACTAGGTTACCCATAGCAGTAGTCAACTTAGAATCTAAGATACAAGAATGTGAGTTACCAATGATGTCAATTGAAACGATTTCATCAGTCGTATATTCTAAGATACCTTTCATCGGGCCATCAGCAGCAGCTTTTAAAGCAGCATTGATTTCAGCAACAGTAGTATCTCTTTTTAAAACAACAGTAAAGTCTGTTACTGAACCATCTGGAGTAGGAACGCGCATCGCATTACCATCTAATTTACCTTTTAAATGAGGTAAAACTAAACCTACCGCTTTTGCAGCACCTGTAGATGTAGGGATAATAGAATAAGCAGCTGCACGTGAACGACGTAAATCAGAGTGTGGAGCATCTTGCAAGTTCTGATCAGCCGTGTAAGCATGAACAGTTGTCATAAATCCTTTTTCAATACCAAACGCATCATCTAATACTTTAGCCATTGGAGCTAAACAGTTCGTCGTACAAGAAGCGTTAGAGATAATAGTCATCTCATCTGTTAAGGTATCATCATTTACACCTAAAACGACAGTAGGAATATCACCCTTAGCAGGAGCGGAGATAATTACTTTACGAGCACCAGCCGTTAAGTGTTGTCCAGCTCCATCTTGATCGATAAAACGACCAGTTGATTCTAATACTACATCAATTCCTAAAGCACCCCAAGGTAATAACTTAGGATCACGCTCTGCGAAAGCTTTAATAACGTGGCCATTAACAGTAATGCTATCAGCATCAGATGTAACAGTTCCATTAAAACGACCATGAACTGAATCATACTTTAGTAGGTGTACCAAAGTAGCATTATCAGTTAAATCGTTTATAGCAACGATTTCAACATTTTCTTTTTCCAATAAACGGCGGAAGGTAAGTCGACCGATGCGACCAAAACCATTAATAGCAACTTTAATTTTTTTCATTGAATAAATTAATTTGATTTCATACAAAGACCAAATATAACATTTTAAATGTATTATTCCAAGAGTAATAGGATTAAATAAACCCTTTTAAACGTTTAAATGCCCTATTTTACAAAAGTAAATCACGTTATTTTAATTTAGCTTAATAGCTAATTATATAAATTTTATGCAAAAACTGGACGGATACGTTTTTTATTCAAACTATTTTTGCATATTTGTATAAGAAAATATTGCTCCAGGTCGATGGGGTGGGGGAGTGACAGAATGTCACTTGTCTTTTTAGCTAAATTTCTAGCACAAATACTCCGAATATTATTTTGCGTTAATTCATAACTAATTGATAATCAGCTAAATGACTTATTAAAGTTGAAGTTAAATTGATGGCAGATTTTCGACTACTTTCTGCTTAATTTTTCAACTGACGTGGATTTTATTTCCTCCGATCTCGGGAAGCCAAGGCTTTTTTGATTAATTTGCATCTTCATTTATTGCATATCATTTTTATGAATTCATTAGAAAAAATAATTTTAGCTGCATGGGACAACACAGAACTACGTTCGAAGGCTGAAACCATAGAAGCGATTGAAAAAGTCGTAGACTTTGTAGATAAAGGGGAGCTACGTACCGCTGAACCTAAGGCAGATGGTAGCTGGCAAGTGAACGAATGGGTAAAGAAAGCAATTGTGATGTACTTCCCTCTACGCCAGATGGCCGTTTCTGAAGTGGGTATCTTCGAATACCACGATAAAATGCGTTTGAAATCAAATTATAAAGAATTAGGTGTTCGTGTAGTTCCTCCAGCAGTCGCCCGTTATGGTGCTTTCTTAGCTAAAGGAACGATTCTGATGCCATCTTATATCAATATTGGTGCGTATGTAGATGAAGGAACGATGGTAGACACTTGGGCTACCGTAGGATCTTGTGCACAAATCGGTAAAAACGTACACTTAAGCGGTGGCGTGGGAATCGGTGGTGTATTAGAACCACCTCAGGCCTCACCTGTAATCATTGAAGATGGAGCCTTCATAGGCTCTCGTTGTATTGTAGTTGAAGGAGCACATATTGGAAAAAGAGCCGTTTTAGGCGCTGGAGTTACTATTACTGGGTCATCTAAGATTATTGATGTTTCAGGCCCTGAGCCAGTGGAATACATTGGATATGTGCCAGAAAACTCGGTAGTAATTCCAGGAAGTATCCAAAAGACTTTTTCAGCTGGCACCTATGGCGTTCCATGTGCCTTAATTATTGGAAAAAGAAAAGAAAGTACTGACTTAAAAACATCCCTTAATCAAGCATTAAGAGAGAATAACGTAGTCGTTTAGTAAATATCAAAAAATAATGCCCGGTTCATAGCCGGGCTTTTTTATGGAAAATGAATTAAAAATTGGTGAATACAATCACCTTCGTATCGTTAAAGAGGTTCCATTTGGCCTATATTTAGATGGTTACGAGGATGAAATCCTATTACCATTGCAATACGTACCTGAAGCGTATGAAATCGATTCATCAATCGATGTATTCATTTACCGAGATTCGGAAGATCGAATCATTGCGACTACCTTAAAACCCTACGCTACCATTAAGCAATTCGCTTATTTAGAAGTGAAATCAGTCACTCCACTGGGTGTATTCCTTGAATGGGGCTTAGCGAAGGACTTATTTGTTCCCTTTAGCCAACAATATCAAAAAATGGTCGTAGGGAAATTCTACTTAGTTTATATTTATTTAGATGCCCAAACAGATCGCATAGTCGCTTCTGCCAGAATTGAAAACTTCTTTCCTGCTTTCATCGAAGATGAAGAAGTACGCTATGCACCAGGAACTAAGATAGAAGCTGTTCCATTTGAATACACTGATTTAGGAATAAAATGTTTAATT
>CAIVPV010000225.1 GCA_903907915.1 uncultured Cytophagaceae bacterium | reverse complement strand
CTGGATGAAAACGATCCCATGGAGATAAATAGATACCGAGCTTCAAACCATATTTTTTACACGCTTTCGACAATTCTTTTACCACATCGCCTTTTCCATTTTTCCAAGGTGATTTAGCTACTGAATGTGTTGTATATTTAGAAGGGTAAAGCGCAAATCCATCATGATGTTTGGCCGTCAAAATCAGTCCTTTCATACCTGCTTTCTTCGCAATTCTAGCCCACTGATTACAATCTAATGCACTCGGATTGAAAGAGGAGGGATTTTCCTTACCCTCGCCCCATTCCACATTCGTAAACGTATTCATATTAAAATGAATGAAGCCGTAATACTCTAGGTCAGCCCAAGCGAGTTGCTTAGTCGATGGAATAGGGTAAACAGGAATAGCCTTTTGAGCTAGTACCGTAAAACTAAAAAAGGCAAATAGGAGAGTAAATCTTTTCATTAGAATTCAGCGTATAAAAAACAGTTTTCAAATATGGTTTGACCTTGATTAGGAATCGCACGGAATAAGGGGTTAAAACCAAACCAAATGATTTTACCTTTATCCACTTCCTTAACGCCTAACAATAAAGAATTAGCTAGTTGAGCTTTCTTATTTGCTCCTACAAAGCCCATCATATTCGGCTTGGAAGAAGTTTTTAAAACAGGAGTAAAATCCTTCGGAAGCTTAACGAACTCACTCACTTGATTTAGAATATAGATTGATGAATCGTTAATTCTGAAGGCCAAAGGATGTGTCTTTTCCACTTCCACTTGCAGCATATTCCCTGAAGTGGTATTAGACAATTCAGCTCTTTCACGCATCGCATAAGTGGAGGTATGTTTAGCGGTATCTTCTTTCACCACTAAATCTTTGTCCTCCAAAATCTTACGAGCACTTTCCATCAAGATCAATTTCCCACCTTTCTTCACCCAATCATTTAATAGAATTGAATTCGTAGTAGATAACGCAGAATGCTTGCCATCGGGATAAATAATGTGCGTATAATTAAATAAATTCGATTTGAATAACTGAGTCGAAGGGATGAATGAAGGCTTAAATCCGTATTTCTGAGTTAAAAAATAAGCTAGTTCGCCCTGTTGATTTACGTCGTTTGCTGGATCAATAACTACGGCGATTTTGGGAACAAAAATTGATTTATAGTGGGTGGAACCTAAGTCGTAATTTCCATTTGATTTAAAAGTTTCCATGTTATCCAGATGAATATTTAAAAAACTTGCAAAAACCAACAAATCACGCCTTTGCTTATCTGTTAATTTAGTAGTAATAATATGTACAAAACCTTCAGAATAAGACGCGTCATTATAAGTTAGCAAAGCACCCAAATCAATGGCATACTTAATTAATTCATGGCTTTTTTTATAATTATCTACTATAAAACGATATGCCAAATGCTTTTCAGCAGTCGTCTCTTCGCCCTCTACTTTTTTAATTTTAGTAGAAACAAAAACATTATCATTTAAACCAAAAGCCTTAAATCCATTCAATTGAAGTAGATTCCAAGCTGTAATATCGTAGGTTAAAGAATCTTCCAAAGCTATCGTCGGATCAAACAATGCTTGAATCAAAGGAGCTGATGCTTGTTTAGAAGAAATAAGTAAACCTTGTTCATTCAATGGAATTGAGAGTTGCTTCATAGATGAATACTCATAGGCTGGTATACTTTTAGCTACATCTGAATAAGAAAAAGTAATATTATTTCTTTCAAGTAATTGAATAAAATCCTTACCCTTAATTAGTTCTTTAACGGGAATAAAATAGTACGCAAACTTATTCGTCGGATTCGTCCTAGACTTATCATGAATGCCATAAAAAGAAGCCTTTAAATTTTCAGCATTCGCTAGAGACCATTCGACTAAATTTAATGCCAAAGCCGAATGATGCTTAACTCGATCCACCAGGGAAATGGTGTCGCCGTCACTTTTGGCAGAAATTAATCCACCTCTAATTCCTCCTTGTTCTAAGGTCATACCTAAGGCTCCATTCAAAATTGGGTAGGTGTCTCCGTAGCCAGGATACAATAAATCATATACTTCATTGGTAAAGTAAGGCCACTTTTTTTCATCAAAGAGCTTAGAAAAAGAACGACCTACACTTTCCTGCAAATCTTTAGTCGACTGAGCAATAAAATTCAAATAAGGCTTCGCTGCGGGTGGAAAATAGTACGAGTGCTGATAACTTTGCTCGTGAAAATCTGCATGCATCATCGGCATCCAAGAACGATAGAATTTCAAGCGCTGTTGTGTCTCTTTTTGGGTCTGCCAAACCCAATCACGATTCAAATCAAAAGAGAAGTGATTATAACGACCAGAGGTTAATCCTTCGTAATGCTCTTGATCATTTGGATCTGAATTTCCTCCTGCAATAAAATTTCGGCGATTGTATTGAGTCACATAAGCATCGCGACCATCCGGATTAATGCAAGGATCAATTAAAATGACATAAGGAATAGATTTATTGGGTTTGGAAATCAAAGCGTACAACGTATTCAACGCTGACTCACTTCCAGCTGCTTCATTACCGTGGACATTAAAGGAAAGATTGATAATCACTGGGAGTGAAGCGTCCGCTTTTTCGCCTTGGATTCTCTTTTGGTGATTTGATTGAACTTGCTCTAGGCTAACACCTACCGGTAGATTAGCCATGATCATTTGGCCTTGTTCGCGACCTTCATTCGTATGACCATATACTTGCCATTGAGCAAATCCAGCACTTTGAGAAGCTAAATAACGACTATAGGCTATAATTTGATGATGGTAAGTGAATTTTGTACCAATAGGGTAGCCCAAAAATTCCTCTGGTGATTTAATCTGACCAGATAGGCTAATACAACTGAGTAAAAGAAGGAAGGCAAAGTAATTTCTCATTATGTTAATTTGGTTTGCAATAAAATTAAATAAAAGGAGGTAAATTAAGGAGTGTTTTGACTTTTATATAAAATAATTCAACATGGCATTACCGCTAAAAGACGAGAAAACAACCATCAAAAATTCGAAAACTAGTTCTTATACGATTCCGTTTATTTTAGTCACTAGTTTATTTTTTTTATGGGGACTTGCGAATAGTCTAAATGGTTCCCTCGTAAAACAATTCCAAACAGCTCTTGATTTACAACGTTGGCAGGCCAATATTGTAGAAACCGCGTTTTATTTTGGCTATTTTGCCATGGCACTTCCAGCTGGATATGTCATGAAGAAAATGGGTTATAAGGCTGGAATAATAATGGGATTAGTTCTTTATGCAGCGGGCGCCTTCTTGTTTTATCCTGCAGCAGAAGTTAGGGTCTATAGTTTCTTCTTAGCGGCTCTTTTCTTAATTGCCTCAGGTATTGCCTTCTTAGAAACGGCGGCTAATTTATATGTTACTGTATTAGGAGATCCCGATAAAGGAGATTTTCGTCTTAATTTAGCTCAATCCTTTAATGGAATGAGTATCATTTTAGGACCCATCATTGGTGGATTATTCATCTTTTCTGATAAAGAATATTCACGCGAAATGATTCAAGCACTGCCTGCTGCTGAAGCTGAAGCTATTCGGGTAAGTCAAGCATCCTCTGTTCAAATGCCCTATTTAATCATTGGAGTGATAGTAGCTTTAGTTGCGCTATTATTTGTATTTACCAAGATGCCAGAACTTGAATCAGAGGAAGAATCAAAGTCAAAAATTACGATAGCCAGTTTATTAAAAAGAAAACATTTAGTCTTAGGTATTTTAGCTCAGTTTTTAAACCTAGGTGCACAAGTTTCATTGTGGGGAAATTTTGTCGATCTAAAATTAGACTTAGCAAAAAATGATAATTTATGGTTAGTGGAAAAAATATACCAAATAAGTGATTCAATGAGCCCTACGCAAATTGCTAGTTTTCATGCTTCATTTGCCTTTATTATCTTCTTATTAGGACGCTTCTTGGGAACTTACTTAATGGGTAAAATAGCTTCCAATAAAGT
>CAIVPV010000224.1 GCA_903907915.1 uncultured Cytophagaceae bacterium | reverse complement strand
GATACGCTGTATTTAACGGCGGACACGCTGGTGTCTGTTAACATCAAAAAGGATTCCATTCGGAAGCTATTTGCCTATAAAAATGTATTGATTTACAAGTCGGATCTTTCAGGAAGGTGCGATTCTTTAGGGTATAATGTCCAGGATTCGATTATTCATTTCTACCAAAAACCCATACTCTGGACCCAGGATTCACAATCTCAAGCCGATTCGATTTCTTTATTTATGGGGAACCAAAAGCTAAAGGAAATGCGATTGAGGGGTAAATCATTTGTCATTTCAATCGACTCTGCTAATCAATACAATCAAATCAAAGGGCGCAAAATATGGGTACATTTTAAAGAGGATTCGAAATTGAATCGAGTGAATGTAGAGGGAAATGGAGAGAGTATTTACTATGTTATCGACGATAAAAAAGCAACCACCGGTTTAAATCGGGTCGAATGCAGTCGAATGAATCTGTTTTTTGAGGATAATGCGGTGAAGAAAATTGCCTTCATCACTAAGCCAGAAGCAAAATTCGTACCTCCCAAAGAATGGAAAGAGGATCTTCAGCAATTGGATGGATTCCGTTGGCGAATCACAGAAAAGCCCTCCCTTCAAACGATTCTAAAGCGGGTGGAATATCTAGATCTTGTTAAAAAACCTTAAAAAAATAAAAGAGGTCTGAATTTGTACTAAATTCGTATCAACGATTTGAGAATGAAATTAGTATTGCGACATATCACTTTATTATTCGTCCTAGCATCTTTGCTAGGTTTTAAAAATGACACCTTGTTATACCAAGGGGATCGCATCTTTGTTTCTCATCTTTACCCAAATCCTGCCGCCGATTATGCGATTGTTGATTATCAATTTTCTGGCAATAACCAGGAGGTAAAAATTGCTTTTTACAATGTGTTAGGGACGGTGGTGAAAGAAATAGATTTAGACCGAGATGATCGCTCAGCAAAGATTTCCTTAAGAGAATTAAATAGTGGTCTTTATATGTATCAGTTGCTAGTGGATGGCAAACCCGTCGCCACGAAGAAGTTGATGGTTAGAAAACAATAAAAAAAGAGCCGCATTTATCGCGGCTCTTTCATTTTTATTAAAACCCACTCACCGTTCTTTTAATGAAGGCCGTTAAGTCAGACCCTGTTAAGAGATTTTGCGATAGTAAAGCTAGGTCTGAGATTTGTTTCGCTAGCGCTTTTTGTTCGCTTTCGTCTTTTAATTCAGCTAGTTTACTAATCAAGGGGTGATTCGCATTGATGGTAATGTTGTAGGTATTTGGCATAGAACCAAACATTCCCATTCCGCCACCACCAGATTTAGACATGTCGCTCATTCTGCGCATGAACTCGTTTTGAGTGACGATAGCAGGTAATTCGTCTGGTGACATGGCTTCTACTGCTACCACTTTTTGTTTGTCATTCAGGGTTTCTTCGAAGACTTTCTTAACGCTTTCTTTCGCAGCATCTGTTAAAATCGCTTCTAAGGTGATCCCTGTGTCAATTAATTTATCAACAGCATCAGCATCGACACGTTTCCATTGCGTCTTTTCTGTTTTAGACTCCATCGTATTAATGAAGTGGCTGTCGATTAGGGTATCCAGTTTAATGATGGAGTAACCTTTGTTTTGGGCGGATTGAATAAAGGCATCTTGTTGCTCGACGTCGGTGGTATACAAGTAAACCTTGTTTCCGTCTTTGTCTGTTTGGGCAGCTTGCACCTCTTCACTGTATTCGTCTAACGTAAAATATTTGTTGTTCGTATCTTGTACCAAACAAAAATCTTTCGCTTTCTCTAAGAATTTCTCATCCGAGATCATTCCGTATTTGATGAAAAGACCAATGTTTGCGAATTTCTCTTCGAAGGATGGACGATCCGTTTTGAACAATTCAGCTAATTTATCAGCAACTTTCTTCGTGATATACGAGTTGATTTTCTTCACATTCGAATCTGCTTGTAAGAACGAGCGAGAAACGTTTAATGGAATATCTGGAGAATCGATTACCCCGTGCAATAACATTAAGAATTCAGGAACGATGTCTTTTACCTCATCGGTAATGAATACTTGGCGGCTGTAAAGCGAGATTTTTTCGCGTTGCAATTGCATCTCGTTTTTTACTTTAGGGAAGTATAAAATACCCGTCAAATT
>CAIVPV010000223.1 GCA_903907915.1 uncultured Cytophagaceae bacterium | reverse complement strand
TATAATGCGTATACCTTATTTACACCAAATCCAGATAATAACGCATATGATATTTCTGGTTCTGGAAACTCGATTGCAGCAGGTTTTGATATCGCGCAATTTGGTAATACATCAGGTCGTTGGGAGACGAATACATCGACAAACATTGGTTTTGATGGGGTATTCATGAACAGCAAATTAGATGTTACTTTTGACTGGTATACACGTACCACATCAGATATGTTAACGCAGGTGCCTATTCCTAAGACGGCTGGTTCGGCTACGATTCCTTATGTAAATATTGGTGAAATAAATAACACAGGTATTGACTTAAACGTAACCTACCGTGATCGTATCGGAGATTTCCGTTACAGCGTTTCAGCGATGTATTCTCAATACAAGAACAACGTGGTTAAATTAAATGATGACCCGAATGCAACAGTATTTGGATTCTCTACACGTCTTCCAGCCATTTCAGTTACGAAGGCAGGTTTACCTATCGCTAGTTTCTATGGTTATATCGTAGATGGTGTAATCAAGGATGATGCAGAGGCGGCTTCGGCTCCTAAATTTGGTACGTATACGCGTGCGGGTGTATTTAAATTCCGTGACGTAAATGGTGATGGTGTGATTACAGCAGCTGATAAGACAATTATCGGTAATCCTCACCCTGATTTCACCTATGGTTTAAACCTAACGTTAGGATACAAAAACTGGGAGTTTACTGCATTTGCTCAAGGATCTCAAGGGAACGAATTGTTTAACTACTTGAAATACTGGACTGACTTCAATACGTTCCAAGGTAACCGTTCGAAAGATATGTTATACAACTCTTGGAAGAAGCAAGGAGATGTAGCTTTATTACCTCGCTTGAACTCTCAAGATGGTACATCGCAACAAATCTCTTCTTACTTCGTAGAAGATGGATCGTATATGCGTATCAAGAATATCCAGTTAACGTATACTTTACCTAAGAGTTTATTAAGTAAGGTTAAGTTAAGCAGCGTACAAGTTTATGTACAAGGCCAAAACTTATTTACCTTCACTAAATACAAAGGTTTAGATCCAGATATCAACTTAAGAACTTCAGGTAATGATAACCAAGATATCCACATGGGTATTGATGAAGGTGCATTCCCTGTCGCTAAGTCATATAACATAGGTCTACGAGTTGGATTTTAATTAGAACAAAATCAGATAAAAAAATGAAAAAGTTAATCATCATCAGCGCTTTAGTAGCGACCGTCGGTATCAACTTTTCTTGTACGGATAATTTCTTTGAAATCGAGCCTCAAGGTGCGGCGTCTTTGACATCATTAAGTAACAAGAATGGGGTGAATGCCTTATTAATTGGAACTTACTCCTTATTAGATGGAGTAGGGGCAGGAAATACGGGACGTCAGTCTACGATTTCAAACTACGTTTTTGGAGGTATTACTTCTGGAGATGCGGTAAAGGGAACAGATATTGGTGACCAGCCAGAGCAAGAGTACATCGAGCAATTCAACTGGTTATCAGATAACACGTACTTCTTAGGAAAGTGGCAACACACCTACGATGGTGTGGCGCGTGCTAACGAAGCTATTTTATTAGCTAAGAGCCCAGACGTTAAAGACATGACGGATGCAGAAAAAAACCAAGTGGTGGCTGAAGCTCGTTTCTTACGTGGTCACTTCCACTTCGAAGGCAAAAAGATGTGGAACAACATTCCTTACGTAGATGAGACCATCTACAAGAGAGAGGATCCGAACTCGACTAAGATTCCTAATGACAAGGACATTTGGTCTAACATCGAAGCAGATTTTAAATTTGCAGCGGATAATCTTCCAGCGACCCAGTCTCAAAAAGGTCGTGCTACTAAATGGGCAGCTATAACTTATTTAGCGAAGGCTTATATCTTCCAAAAGAAATGGGCAGCAGCTAAGACCTTATTGTTAGACGTGTACACTAATTCAGGCAAGAAATTGATGCCGAATTACCATGATAACTACCGTAACATCACCAATAACAACGCAGAATCTATTTTCGAAGTAGAATTCTCTATTAATGATGGTTCTACGGGTAATAACGGTAACGCGGGAGATAACTTGAACTGGCCATACTCTGCGAACTCTCCAGGTCGTGGATGTTGCGGATTCTACCTACCATCTCAAAACCTAGTGAACTCATTCAAAACGGATGCAGCTGGTTTACCGATGATCGGATCGAAAGCAGATGGAACAGATGATACATACAACTCAGTAGACGTTCCGAATGATCAAGGTTTAAAATCAAACGTTGCATTCGATTTAAAGAAAGATGTACCAGTAGATCCACGTTTAGACTGGACTGTAGGTCGTCGCGGTGTGAAGTTCTTAGACTGGGGTGTGATGCCAGGAAACGATTGGATTCGTAACCAACTATACTCAGGTCCTTACATCGGTAAGAAATGGATGTATTATGTAGCGGATGAAGGTAGCTCGACTCACTCGACTAACAAACGTGCGGTGAACAATAACTACCGTTTGTTAAAGATGTCGTCTGTTATCCTTTGGTTAGCGGAGTGTGAAGTGGAATTAGGTAATTTAGCGCAAGCTGAGACCTACGTGAACTTAATCCGTGACCGTGCTAAGTCTGGTTCGGTACAAGATGCGTCTGTTACGTATTCAGTTAATCCTTATCCTGCAGGCACTTTTGCTGCTAAGGGTGCAGATTACGCTCGTAACGCTGTTCGCATGGAGAACCGTTTAGAGTTCGCGATGGAAGGTCACCGTTTCTTCGACTTAGTTCGTTGGGGAATTGCGGAGCCATACTTGAACAAGTATTTGAAAGAAGAGTCAATAAATGCTACAGACTTAGCTGGACGTACATATAACAAGCGTGGTTACTTAGTAGGAAAAACATTCAAATCGGGTCGAAATGAATATTTCCCTCTTCCTAACGACGAGATCTTAAACTCTCAAAAGAATGGGGCTGCTACCTTAAAGCAAAATCCTGGATATTAATAATAGCTCGGATTAAATTAATGAAGAAGTCAGGGCTGAAAGGTCCTGACTTTTTTTATATTTGAACTATAAACCTATTTTAATGCTTCGCCCCCTTCGGTATATTACCCCCTATTTCTTATATGTATTGGCCTATCTTGCCTTTACGAAGACTGGGTTTTATTGTTGGGTTCCTCTGATTTACCTGTTTTTCTTGATTCCGCTGGTTGAATTGTTGATAAAACCAGACGCAGAAAATCTTACGGAGTCCCAGGAAGTAGAGGCTAAATCAAATCCGATTTTCGATTATGTGTTGTGGTTAACCGTGCCTCTGCAGTTAGGTGCGTTGTATTTATTTTTAACCCGTATCGATTTTTCTGAGCCGTTCCTGGACACTGCGGGTCGCGTGGTGGCGATGGGCTTGTTGTGTGGGACTTTTGGGATTAATGCGGCGCATGAATTAGGGCATCGGGTAAATAAATTTGAGCAGTTTCTTGCCAAAGTTTTGTTGTTGACTAGCCTCTATATGCACTTCTTTATTGAGCACAACAAAGGGCACCATAAACACGTGGCGACGCCGGAGGATCCGAGTTCAGCCTTTTATAAGCAGAACCTATATGCTTTTTGGATTCAGACGTTTGTAGGGACCCAAAAGAAGGCCTGGCAGATTGCTGCCGCGGAGGCGAAAAACAAGATTTTCAATGAGATGGCCTTATTTCAGGTGATTCAATTCACGCTGTTAGGGCTGATTTATTATTTCTTCGGAGGATTCGTTATGGCCTGCTTTATAATAGCGGCCTTTGTAGGCGCGGCCTTGTTAGAAACCGTGAATTACATAGAACATTATGGATTGCAGCGGGATTTCGCGAAAACGACGTATGAGCGAGTGCAACCGGCGCATAGCTGGAATAGCAATCACGCCATAGGACGATTGATGCTTTTTGAATTGAGCAGGCACAGTGATCACCATTATTTGGCCTCGCGTAAATACCAAATCCTCCGTCACCTGGAGGAAGCACCTCAGATGCCTACGGGATATCCGGGGATGATTTTACTGGCTCTATTTCCGCCCATCTGGTTTAAGGTGATGCATAGGCAGATGGAGCGATTTGGGATTATTCCACGTTAAGCAAGGTTTCTAATTGAGCTATTTCAAATTTCTCATCTAGAACATAGCGTTTCATTCGTTTGTCTGAATCAAATTCCACGCGGGTAATTCCTTCCCTGATCCCAAATAAAAGAAATAGCTTTAGGTTGAGTTCTTTTAAGAATAGATGTCTCCTTTGTCTCTGATTTTCTTCCGAAAGTTTTTTCAGATTCAATAGCGCATTCAGATTAGGGATGTCAATTCCATTTTCTGCTGGATCAATGATCGCTTTTAAAAGTCTTACTTCCAGTTCATCAAAGTAGCGGTTATTCTTCTTGATGGTCACCGTGGGTTGTGTTCTGGGTGGCTGAATACTTGTTGTGATTTGGGGAAACTTAGCAACAGCTTTAAAGAATGATACCCTTAGGGAGATGGCATTTAATCCAATGATCATCCCGATCACAAGAGTTAAAATACTGTTTAAATAAATCGCTTGCATGTGTGTTGTGTTTAGAACAAGCGAAATATGGCAGAATAGTCTGAGGGGTTTATTCTTTTAGAGTATAAAAAGATACCGATTTATAGAAAAAGTACATAAAAATCTGTTTTAACATGTTTTTACATATTCTGAGAGCTTTTTCCCAGTAACCTCCTGAAAGGCTATATTGAAATTACCGCGGCTTTTATAGCCGCATTCTTGGGATAATGTTTCTACGGTATAGGTGTTTAAGTAATCCTTATTTATCAATTCAATAGCTAATAAAACCCTATTCCTATTTTTCCATTCTGAGAATGATTCTTGTGAGAATTCTTTAAAATAATGATTCAATTGGTATTTAGGGATATCTAAATCAACGGCCATAGTAGCTAGTTGGTAACCTTGGTCCGCGAATTTTCTATTTAATTCAATTGATTTGACTTTAGCTGCTAACTCATATTTCCAGTCTTCCGTAAACAAATCATTTGAGTTGACGTCTTTTTTATACCTTTTTGCCAGAATAGAATCATCTGAATAATACCTAATTGTATTAAACCCATATAAAATATAGGGGTTGATGAAAATTTGAAGGTTAATGTATGCTAAAGCTAATGCCGCTAGAAAGGATAGAGGTAAAGGGCCGTTCAAATCTATTTTATTATTTATAAAGAGATAAAGCGTATTGACCAAATTACAGATATGCATGATGGCGATGCTATATATCAGAAGTCGTATCCATTTAACTGCTATTGTGGTTTTAAATGGGGATAGAAATGTCTTTAAATTAGCTTTATTTTTAGCAAAATGAATTAAGCTGAAAGTGACGTAGGTCAATACATGTAATGATCTTAAAATATATACATGAATAGATTTCCCTACTAAAAGTTTTACGTTAAATATATTTTGTGCATTCTCATGAATCTTTTTTATCGTTTGTATTTTTTCAGCGAAAGACGATGTGATATAAGGTGTCATTACGATGAAAAAGCACAGCATGGGTACTAGGTGTAGCAGGTGAATTACCTTCATTTGAAATGAAGGATTCAGTTTTTTCTGGACGTAAAAATAGAGAGCTGGACCTATTAGAAATGATAATGGAGCAAAATTTAAAAAAAATAGAGCGTGTATATCATCGCTATGGTTTTTTAAAAAAAGGGATACCGCGAATCCTTGTAGGGCATTCAGAAAAAGTACTAATCCTAAGAATAAATTGGCCTGATTCTTTCCTCCCAGGAAGAGTATATTACACGCGACTAAATTTATGAATAAGAGTATATCAGCCATTCTTTTTCATTTTAGCCAGGTAGATTTCGTATTCTTCCGAAGCATATTTCGCAAAGTCGATTTTGAATTGTTTCAAGCTTTTAAATCCATAGAGCTTAATTAATCCGCTAAGGCTATATTTTTTAAAATCTGCTGGTACAGTTGAATCGAGAAATACCTGTATGCGCGTTTGATTAACTAATTGAGAGAAATTGATGTTTAATTCTTCTTTTAAATATTGGTTTAATAAGCTGGAAGATACACCTAGCTTCTCAGCCATTGAATGTACTGAAAAGGTTTCCTGTATAATTTCTTTCGAAGCGATTAGTTCAATCAGTAAAAGCCTATATCGTTCTGTGAAATTGTCATCAAATCGGCTCTTTTTTTTGTTTTGGTGTATTAGTGTGATCTTCCTTTGATGTTCGTTTGTCCCTAATTTAATTCCATACAAGATAGTAGGATACTGATATAGCCTAATATTTAAGATTAAGAGTATAAAGGCGACAGCATGAAAATAGTAGGGTTCTGGTAGACTGCCTAAATAAAATGCGCGTATACCGGTAAGGATATTCATGAAAAATAGGATAGAGAAATTTATATATAACCAGATGAGCCATTGATTAATAGCTCGATATCCATCGCTCTTTAAGCTATTTGCAAAATAATCCTTGTTTTTCTGTAAGAATATAAAACATAAAATAAGATAGAAGATGGTTACCACATCAATAATCAAATACATGTCAGACAAACTAGTAAAAAGCAACTGTATATTAAAGGGCGACAGCATGTCGATTAAAAAGTTCTCATAGATTTTAATTTTCGCTTGGAACGAATATAGATGAAAGGGTAACATATTGATCATTGCGAGGATGAAAATGATCAGATGCTTGTAATCGGAAGAGAATTGGAAGGGTATTTTCCTGATGGTAATCCGAAAGTAAAAATATAACAGCGGACCTATTAAGAGATTAAGTGGTAAAGAAGAGGGGAAAAGAAATATACCCAATGTAGGAATAATCGAATCAAGAGAAGTAGGAGAGGTTAAGCCTAAGATACCTAACAGAAAAAATACAAAAGCTAGGTAATAGTTACCTTTTGTATACTTACCGGCACCGCTGAATAGCAGCAGAGAATTAAATATCGTAAAAAGGCTGGTCAATAAAATCATGACTTTAGTTTTATAATATATACTTAAAGTACATTATTTTGTCATACAAATCCTAACTTTATTTATCCTGAATTGTTTTTATTTGAGTGTAAAAATCTCCTAAATCAAAGAATATATCATCTGTGGACTGAAATTTCTTGAATCGCAAGTCAAATAATTGAAAATCTAGCGGCTTCATGACTTTACTTAAAGTATACATTTTTTCATCTAGGGTGCTCAATTCGAATTTTGTGGCTTGTTCTATAACAGAATAGGAGAGGTTAATGTGTTTGCAGTTTTTTAGAAATATAAATGCAAACGAATTGTTAAACGTCTTCTCACATTTTAGTTTTATTCGAAATGTCTTCATTATAGAAATGATTTATCTAGTTTGATTGAATAGCGTGTTAATCGAATTTTTTTCGGCTAATAAAGGGTAAAAACGAGTATCTAATTGGTAACATTTTTTCCTTTTGTCGTCATCGCTGCCTAAGGATACAATCGCGTCTTTAAGGCCATATCTAACTAATATTTTCAGATTTAGACTTTTTAGAAACGTATTACAAACCAATCTTTTTTGGGTTTGTGGTAAGTGGTGAAGCTGCAGAATGTCAATGAGGAAAAGCATGTTTACACTCGTTTCCGCCTTATTAATCAGACTGAGCTGTTGTAAGAAGTCAATTTCTTTCGGGCTAAAAATTCCGTTGTCTAACTCGATTTTTTGAATGACTGGAAAGGGTTGGTTTTGAACAGCTCTGGCGTCGTCTGCTTTATCCCTGTGTGGCTTCAGTTTAAGCAACGCACCTATACCGATCCCTACAAATCCGAACAACCCAAACGTGAAAATCTCTTTCATCAACTTGATTACTATTTATCATCAGACAATATAGATACCGGGGTCAAATCAACTATGTTAAATGCATTATAATATATACGGTTAATTGTAATATACTTAGTCGGAGAAAAATAATTAGTTATTAACCTATTTTGTAAAGTTATCTTCAGGCGCTTTAAATAGCGTTAATATATGTTATAACCGTCATTAACATAAATTATAATTTTTATTAAGGTAGAATTGCAATATAAATAGGCACAGGAATAAATAGTATTATTCTTATTTAAGCCAATCTACTCTTTAAGCTCTACCCATGTAACTGAGGAGGGCGAAGCCGTAAAAAATGATCAGATTTTTCGCAATTATTAGTTCTTTGTTTTTGTTTGCCTCCTGCGGCTTTAACAAGCAATTAGCCTACTTTAGGTCTACTAGTGATACCACTGTCTCTATACGTCAGAGCAATTTTGAACCTATCATTCAGACGGGGGACATCTTGTATGTAGGGGTAAATAGTTTAGATCCGATCAGTTCCGCGTTGTTTAACTTTTCTACTACGGGAACGAGTGCTGGGCCAGGAATGCAATCAGCGAATACCTTGCCTGCTAATACAACCTTAGGAATTTTGGTTAATACGGATGGTACGATTGAATTACCTAAGATAGGTAAGGTAGCTGCGCGGGGTAAAACGAAAGAGGAACTACGAAATACCTTAATAGAAGCCCTTCAGCCTTATTTAAAGGAACCCGTCGTAACGATACGTTTTATGAATTACCGAGTGACGGTGTTAGGCGAGGTAAACCGCCCAGGTATGTTGCCTATTTTAAATGAGCGCGTATCTGTCTTAGAGGCTTTAGGTTTAGCGGGGGACTTGACTATGTACGGTAGCCGCAATAATATTTTATTGATTCATGAGAGCAATGGGGTGAAGGTGACAAAGCGTTTAACCTTGAACGATTATTCTATTTTTTCTTCTCCCTATTACTACCTACAAAGTAATGATGTGTTGTATGTAGAGCCAAACAAGGCGAAGGCCTACATCTCTTCTCCTGTCGCTGTCTTGTTACCCGCATTTACAACGAGTATTTCACTTTTGGTTTTAGTGCTAAATAGTTTTCTGAAATAATGTCAAATAAACCCTATCTACAAAATCAGCACGACGATTTCTACGCGGATGAGTTCAACTCTGAGGAGGGGAATCTGTTCTCGAATTTACTAGAGACCTATTTGCCGTTTTGGCCTTGGTTTGTATTGTCTGTTGTCTTGTGTTTAACAGGAGCAAATACGTATTTACGGTATGCGAATCCGGACTATGAGGTGAATGCGAAGATCTTAGTGAAGGATGAGAAGAAGGGGGTAGATGCGAGTAAGGTGTTGGATGCCTTGAATGTTTTTGGCGAAAATAAAATCGTCGAAAATGAAATAGAGATTATTCATTCTACGCCCTTATTAGAAAAGGTGGTGAAAGATTTAAACTTGTATGTCACCCAGACGCACCTAGGCAACGTGCGCGACATCGAGTACTATGGCAAATCTGCCCCATTACTTATTTATGCCGAAAACGAAGATAGTGTCAGCGCTTTGAAGACGCCTATGCCATTTTCGATCGATTGGAAAAATAAGAAAATCATCCTGGGTAAAAAGCGAATTTCGGATAATTCCCGTGTTCGATTAAACGGTCAGCCCTATCGAATCGCCTTGAATCCAGCTTATGTCGCTAAGGGTGAAGAAAATTTTCAACTTACCATTCAACCCGTGCATCAGGTGGCGACGAGTTTAAAGTCTAGTTTAACCGTAGAAGCCAGTTCTAAACAGTCCACGGTGATTAATCTACGCTTAGAAACGGCGGTGCCTAAAAAAGGGGAGGACATCATTAATACCTTGTTTACAGTATATGACCACGAAGCGCTGAATGATAAAAATATCTTGGCGAAGAATACGCTGAATTTTGTAGAGCGCAGGTTAGGATTAATGTCAAAGGATTTGGCGGAGGTAGAGGAAAAGCTGAAAGATTACAAGTCCTCGCAGGGAATTGTGGATATCAGCGCACAGGGGAAATTGTATTTAGAGACGGTTCAGGAAAATGACCAGCGTCTTTCTGAAATCACGGTACAGCTATCGGTCTTATCAGATGTAGAGAAATATGTCAATAGCAAGACAGACAATAAGAAGATTGTGCCGTCCTTATTAGGCATTAATGACGCGACCTTAGTGGGCTTATTGAATAAGTTGTATGAAGCGGAAATTCAGTTAGTCAAGCAATTGCGCGTGAGTGGTACGCAAAGTGACCAGGTATACTTATTGAAGGAAGAGATCGCGCATTTAAAGCCAGACATATTAGAGATCATCAGCAATATCCGAAAGAACTATGTGACTAGTCAGCGCAAAATTGAAGGTCGAATCTCGGAGAATAAGGAGCTTTTAAGCACGATTCCAGGAAAGGAAAAAGCCTTGATCGATATCTCGCGTCAGCAGATGATTAAGAACAATATTTATTCTTTTTTACTCCAAAAGCGGGAAGAAACAGCTCTTTCTTATTCATCCGCTGCCGCTGATAGCCGAGTAGTGGAACCCGCGGTGGCTAGCGTAAGTCCTATTCGTCCTAAGACAAACATGATCTACCTGATCGGTTTAGCCCTAGGTCTTGGTTTAGTTGTATTCGTGATTATGCTCATGGACTCGCTTAGCGGCACTGTCATGTTTAGAAAAGACATCGAAAAAAGTGTATCCGCTCCTATTTTAGGGGAGTTGATTCTAGGAAAAAAAGGATCCCCTATCGTTGTTTCTGATGGTAATCGAACCCTGCTCGCGGAGCAATTCCGGATGCTGCGGACTAATTTAGCTTATTCCGGGTTAACGAAAGAAAAGAATATTATTCAAGTCTGCTCCAGTATTTCTGGGGAGGGCAAGTCTTTCGTCGCTTCTAATTTAGCCATTACGTATTCTCTAACGGGTAAGAAGGTGTTGCTATTAGAATTGGATTTGCGCAAACCGAAGCAGTCTATTTATTTTAAGTTAGCCTCTAAAAAGGGTCTGACAAATTACTTGATAAAATCTGCTTCTCTATCTGAAATTTTACAGCAGCCTGAAGGATTTCCTCATTTATCCATTATCAGTTCTGGTCCTATTCCACCTAACCCTACGGAACTACTTTCCAGTTCTGCCTTTGCAGAATTTATAGCGCAGGTGAGAGATCAGTTCGATTACATCATCGCGGATTTACCCCCCGTTTCTGTTGTGACGGATGCCCAGATTTTTGCTCCCTATTCGCAAGCTACTTTGTATGTTATTAGGCATGCAAAAACGCCCAAAAGTTTTCTGAAACTCATTCAGCAAAAGGTGCAAAAAGGTCACAAAAAAAATTTACAAATTGTCTTTAATGGCATCAAACCGCGCGGCGTAATTCCGTATGGGGATGGCTACGGATACGGTTATGGCTACGGGTATGGCTATGGTTATGGCTACCATGAGGGGGACAAGAAATCCAACTGGTTTAAAAGGCTACTAGGGAAATCTTAATATAATACAACACATG
>CAIVPV010000222.1 GCA_903907915.1 uncultured Cytophagaceae bacterium | reverse complement strand
GGGATGATATAGGTAACAGAACTGGCCACAATCGCATTCGTCCATTTAATCAATTGATTGAATAATACCATCGCGATGGCTGAACCGAAAACGCCTAAAGAACAAGCCGCTAAAAAGGGCCACCAGTCAATCGGCTGAGCAAAAAATCCAGTGGAAGCTAACAAAATAAACGAAAGAGGTCCGATAGCCATAAATATACCCGCTGTAGCCGTAAATGGATTCAAGCCGGATAATTTCGTCTTAACAATGTGCAAATTGATACCGTACAGAAAGGTGGCTAACACCACCCAAAGAGCATGGTAATTAAAGTCCACATTAAATCCTTCCCCTCCGGCAATTAATCCAAAACAACCGGCGATGCCTAGCACAATACCAATCATTTGGCGCCATTGGAAACCTTGTCTAAATAAAAGAATTCCTACGATGAGCGTAAAAAGTGGCGTAAAGGCATTCAACATCCCGGACAGGGCCGAGGTTAAATGCTTTCCTGCGATGGAAAATAAAATGGCAGGGATTAAATTCCCCGTCAATCCCGCTAATAGAAAGCTCTTCCAATGTTCCTTTTTAATTTCGTGTTTTTGTTTTAAAAAGACGGGAATAAAGAAAATGAAGGCCGCAAAAATACGTAAAGCTCCTACCTGTGGTGAACTATAATAGACTAAACTTTTTTTGACTAAAATAAAGGAGCTTCCCCAAATTAAAGAAAGAGCTGTAAAGGCTAAAATGATGAATATAACGGGGGATTTTTGTTTGTTGTCCATTAGGCGTTAAAAGGAACCATTTCATAATGTTCCGAAATTTCAGTTAAAATGCTTTTGATTTCTTCAAAGTCATAGGTAGTAACTAAACGGGTTCTAAATGGTTTAAAATGATCCATTCCGCGGAAATAATTTGCATAATGTCGTCTCATTTCAACTATTCCCCCATGATTTCCTTTCCAACGGATAGAGAAATCCAAGTGATCTAAACACACTTGCAAGCGTTGTTGAAGCGTAGGAGGAGCGAGGTGTTCTCCAGTAGCTAAGTAATGTTTGATTTCATTAAATATCCAAGGGTAGCCAATGGACGCGCGTCCAATCATGATCCCATCTACTTCGTAGCGATCGCGGTATTCTTTTGCTTTTTCGGGTGAATCGACGTCTCCATTACCAAAAATGGGGATCTTAATTCGTGGATTATTTTTCACTTTCGAAATTAATTCCCAGTCTGCTGCACCCTTATACATTTGAACACGCGTTCTTCCATGTATAGTCAATGCCTGAATTCCAATGTCTTGCAGGCGTTCCGCCACATCTACAATATTTTTTGTTGAATCATCCCAGCCCAGACGGGTTTTCACCGTGACCGGAAGATGCGTCGCATCCACCACGGCCTTCGTCATCGACACCATCTTCGGAATATCTTGCAATAAAGCTGCACCAGCGCCTCTGCAAGCCACTTGTTTTACGGGACAACCGTAATTGATGTCAATTAAATCCGGACCAGCTTTAGTGGCTATCTCCGTGCAAGACGCCATCGTTTCGATGGAACTGCCAAAAAGTTGAATGCCAATCGGCCTTTCGTATTCAAAAATATCGAGTTTTTGTACACTTTTTGCGGCATCTCGAATCAATCCTTCTGACGAAATAAACTCTGTATACATTAAATCAGCGCCGTTCGCTTTGCACACCGCGCGGAAAGGCGGGTCAGAAACGTCCTCCATGGGCGCTAAAAGCAATGGGAATGAGCCTAGCTCGATGTTACCTATCTTTACCATTCTGATTAAAAATTCCGTAAATTTACGAGCATTATGGTAGATAACAATTTTCAAGGCCCCGAACGTTACCTCGGTTTGCTGTCTAAGATCTTAATTTTATTCGGATTCTTTCTGTTAGGAGGATTTATAGGTCAATTTATTGGTCTATTATCTGTGGTATTAATTGTAGGTTTCCCTACACAGGATGTGAATCAATTTCAGAAATCCGTTTTGGATTTTATGGTGCATCCCCAAAACTATGAGGGAGCCTTTCGTGCCATGATGGCTATGCAATGGTTTTCGGCCCTTTTTACCTTTGTGGCTAGTTCATGGGCCTATTTGCGCTGGTCTGAAAAACGGGATTTGAATTCCCTTTCTACGGGTCCAAGCCCAGATTTTCGCATTTTTCTTTGGTCGATTATCACCATTTTAGTGGGAATGCCACTACTTGAATATTTGATTCAGTGGAATCAGTCACTGATTTTACCAGCTGGATTTGAAGAGACAGAAAAATGGATGCGTGCCTCAGAAACTCAATTAGCAGAATTAACCAAGTTTTTAATTGACTTTCATAGTCCCACGGACTTTGCCATAGGTTTAGCCGTAATTGCTGGCCTAGCGGCTTTAGGAGAGGAATTATTCTTTAGAGGGGTGCTTCAAACCTTATTTGAACGATATGTAGGTAATCACCACGTGGCTATTTGGGTTTCTGCGGGGATTTTCAGTTTTATACATTTTCAATTTTTCGGATTCTTTCCGCGTTTATTTTTAGGAGCCTTTTTCGGGTATTTATATGTGTGGAACCGTAATATTTGGATTCCGATCGTGGCACATTTATTTAATAATGGCTGGACTTTGACGATGCATTATCTGTACCAGCAGAAGCAAATCGCAGTTGATCCGGAAAAATTAGGAGAAATTACGCCTTGGTGGTCTGTGTTGATATCTGTAGCATTAGTAGTATTTTACATTCGTCGTCTGCATAGTATGCGATTAGAAAAATAGATTTATGGGTTTAAGAGAAATGTCTAATTTGCAACAACGCGTGATCGCTGCTATAGTGGC
>CAIVPV010000221.1 GCA_903907915.1 uncultured Cytophagaceae bacterium | reverse complement strand
CTATTGTATTAACACCAAAACCGTCGTCTACCCCGAGTATTCAGCAAAGTTGCGATGGGACGACCTATCATTTTAAGGTACGCCAGGACTTGTGTGATCCGATAAAGAATTCCCGTTTGGACTGGAAAATTTACCAAAGCACCTTAGATCCAACACGGAATGCCGATGGATTATTAGTGCCATTGAATCCTTCGGGAACCTTACTTTATTCCTACACAGGTACAGAAATGACCTATGATTTCACGAAAGCGGGGGATTATGTGGTGAGCGTAGCCATCAGTAATTCCTGCTTGACGAATTATTTATTAGACGCGTCGGCCTACCATGTGGAATTATTAGATCCTTTTGTTTTGCCTCCTACCTTTACTTTTATTTGTAAAGAGGAGGGAAGAATAGGGCCTAGTTCGGTTCCGCCGGTCGCCGTTTTTACCTATAACTGGAGTTCGGGGGAGTCGTCTCGATTTATTACCGTTCCTAAACCGAGCGGGAAATATTCGTTAGAAATTAAAGAAGAGGCTTCTGGTTGTTCTATTAAGAGGGAAACGCAGGTGAATTTTATTACCAATCCTTTAGCCGTCAAAAAATCAGATGGTATCATTTGCAACGATAAACCACTGCAAACACAAATGATCTCTCTGCAACTTTCTCCAACTAATCTTCAGGTGGACTGGCAGGCGAATTCGGGCATTGTTTCTGGATGGAATTCGAAAGATCTCCTGATTAATCGAAGTGGACTTTATCAGTTTACCTTGCGAGATAGTGATGGTTGCGAATTAACGGATAGCGTGAAAATCGAGGATAAGTGTGAGGCTATTTTAATTACTCCTACGGTATTTACGCCCAATGGCGATGGATATAATGATGTTTTTGAGCCATCCTATAATTGGAATGAGCTGAGCGCGGCTTATCCGAAGTCGAGAACTCAGGTGATCTCCTTAGAGATTTACAATCGGTGGGGGGAGCAGATTTATAGCTCGAAGGGACCTAATTTTGCTTGGGATGGGAATTATAATGGGGCCAAAGTCCCTCAGGAGACCTACGCCTACATTATTCGTTACCAAGCTGTTGATTATCCCGAGAAAGGAATTCAAGAAAAACGTGGGGCCGTCGTCGTGGTGTACTAGTAAGCTCTTACGGTAACCCCTTTCATGAAGTTGACAAAGGCCTTGTTTACCACTTGATTTCCGCCTGGTGTAGGAAAATTTCCAGTGAAATACCAATCCCCTAAATGATCTGGGCAAGCGATATTTAAATTCGCTACGGTTTGGTAAACGATGGAAAGTTCTGCCTTTAAATCTTTCGGACGAACAATCTCTGCAATTTTATTTGAAATTTCTTCGTCTGAGAAAGGCGCATAAATCGCTTTTACGAAATTCTCTTCCATTGCAGTGCCATTTTCTAAGGCTGCTAAACAACGTAAATTAACTTCGTCTAAGATATTTTCTAAGCCACGCTCATTTAATAAGGCTAATGCGGCGCGGAAAGCTACGAATTCCATCATCTTCGACATATCGATCCCGTAGCAATCTGGGTAGCGAATTTGGGGAGCTGAAGAAACGATGACGATTTTCTTAGGGGATAATTTATCTAATAATTTCAGGATACTTTTCTCTAAAGTCGTACCACGAACGATGGAATCATCGATGATAACGACGGAGTCGACCTCCTTATTTATCACCTCGTAAGTCGTATCATACACGTGTGCGACCATGTCATCGCGTTGATCATCTGAAGCGATGAACGTACGCACTTTCACGTCTTTAGAAATGAGTTTCTCCACTCGAGGACGGAAGGTTAATAATTCTTCTAGTTCTTCTTCAAAAAGAATACCATCCATGATGGCTTTCTTTCGTTCTTTGGCCAAATGATCCTCTAAACCATCGATCATCCCTAGGAATGCAGTTTCTGCCGTGTTCGGGATATAAGAGAATACGGTATTTTTCAGATCGTGGTGTACTTCCGCTAAAATCTGCGGAATTAATAATTCACCTAATTTTTTACGTTCGTGGTAGATATCTGG
>CAIVPV010000220.1 GCA_903907915.1 uncultured Cytophagaceae bacterium | reverse complement strand
GAAAGCTCAGGATAAGAGGCTACAGCAGCCATCGAGTGACCAGGAACATCTATTTCAGGGACAATATTCACAAACCGATCTTGACCGTATTTTACCAATTCCTTGATATCTTCTTGCGTATAAAAACCACCATAATTACGAGGCTCATTCGGTTCTGGCTTAGAGAAAGTGGTAAAACGACCTTCTTTCTTCACGTTATAAGCCCCTTTTTTCGTCAAATTAGGGTAGGATTTGATTTCTATTCTCCAGCCCTCATCGTCCGTTAAGTGGAAGTGAAGCAAGTTGTATTTGTATTCCACCATATCGTCAATGAATTTCTTCACGTCCTCTTTCGAAAAGAAGTGACGTGCCACATCGAACATTTGGCCACGCCAAGCGAAACGTGGTGTATCAGAAATCTGAGCGTATGGAATCGACCATTGAACCCCTTTAACGACTGTTTTGGATTCAATTTCTTTAGGTAATAATTGATATAAAGTTTGCAGACCGTAGAACAAACCGGCAGCTTTATTTGCCTGAATCAACACCCCTTTCGCGCTAACTTGAAGGCTATAACCCTCCGATCCTAATTTTGAATTCGACGCTAATTGCATTTGAATAGTCGCGGTTCCCGTTGATTTAACGGTAACTGGTCGACCCGTAGCATTTTTCAGTTTATTGACCAAAGTCGCATATCCCACTTTTAATTGGGCATCTGAAGGACCTGATATGGAAATAGACGCTGGTAAAACAAATTTACCTGCTGGATAAGTAGCCTCTGAGGGAATAGGAATGATAGAGGGCTTTTGTGCGGATGAAACGAAACTTAAGGTTAAACTCAAGCAAACGAGTGCGATGACATTCTTCATAATATAGGTTTTGGTATCGTGTTAAAGTTCCATCAAAATGCAGAATATTCCAAATGGTTTCGTATTTTTGAAATAAGAAGCATTATATACAAAACACAAAACCATGAATGAAACTGCCACGCTTGCTGCTCAGCAAGTGGAACTCACACACGCAATTGACACAGTTTGGGTGGCCCTTTGCGCCGCTTTAATTTTCCAAATGGAAGGAGGCTTTGCCCTCCTAGAAGCTGGATTCGTCCGTTCCAAGAATGCCATCAGTATTATTGCCAAAGTAATGATCGACATCATGTTCGGTGGTGTTGCCTTTTATTTAGTCGGATTCGGGATTGCCTATGGCAAATCCAATGGCTACTGGGCTTTCGACTCCGGCATTATGGAAGGGGACTTAGGTCTAGGTTTGACCATCTCTAATTCACTTTTTTGGTTCATTCAAATGGGCTTCGCTGTGGCGGCTATTTCCATCGTTTCAGGTGGAGTCGCAGAACGGATGAAAATGTGGTCATACGCCGTTTATGTGGCTATTTTCTGTGCCCTTATGTATCCATTAGCAGCAAATTGGGTTTGGAATCCAAACGGTTGGTTAGCTGTAAGAGGGTTTAATGACTTTGCGGGATCGGCAGCGATTCACGCGATGGGCGGTTTTGCCGCCTTAGCCGGTGCGATCGTTTTAGGACCTCGTTTAGGGAAATACAATGAAGACGGAACAGCGAATGCCATTCCTGGACATAATTTAACCTTATCAGCCGTGGGTGCTTTCATCTTATGGTTCGGTTGGTTCGGATTTAATCCAGGCTCTACCTTAGGAGCTGTGGGTAAATGGGATCTCATCGGGTCTGTTGCGACTAACACCTTCCTTGCTTCAGCAGCGGGTGGTATTGCCACCATCTTGTATACTTTTATTCGTTACAAAAAGGTAGATATCACGATGGTAATTAACGGGGTTTTAGCCGGTTTAGTGGCGATTACAGCAGGTTGTAATGTCGTATCAGCGGATTCCGCCTTGATTATTGGTTTCATCGCAGGTACCATCGTGGATATCGCGGTGGTGGTGGTAGATAAAATGAAAGTAGATGATCCGGTGGGTGCTGTGGCGGTGCACGGGGTGAACGGTTTCTTTGGTACGATTGCCGTAGGCTTGTTCTCCCAAAAGAATGGTTTATTCATCACCGGCGAAAGCGCGCAATTTATTACACAGTTAATCGGTGTGACGGTAATCAGTATTTATTCCTTTGGCCTAACGTATGCCATCTTTATGGCTTTGAAAAAGACCATGGGAATTCGCTTAAGTCACAAAGCAGAATCTGCAGGTATTGATGCCGTGGAATTTGGAGTAGAAGCGTACACAACTTTTGAATAATAGCTAAATAAACACGATATGAAAAAGGTAGAAGCCATTGTAAAACCATCGAAATTAAAAGCTATTCAACAAGGCTTGATCGATGCCGATATCCCCTGTATGACCGTAGTTCCCGTTCGCGGCGCTGGTTTACAACAAGGATATTCAGAAATATACCGAGGTACGGAGAAGTCGATGATTTTATTGCCAAAGGTCATGATCATCTGCGTCGTAAGCGATGAAAACCTCGAAAAATGCTTAGATGTCATCCTAGATAATGCCTCTGAAGGCAATGTGGGAGATGGCAAAATCTTCGTGTACGATGTTCAGGATGCGATCAGGATTCGGACGAGAACGAGGGGGATTGAGGCTATTCGATAAAATGCGATGCATTTTATCGAATAGTAGAGAATAGAGCATAAAGAATAAAGAATAAAGATGGATTCGCCTATTGCGAATACAAATAGCAAAGCACAAAGT
>CAIVPV010000219.1 GCA_903907915.1 uncultured Cytophagaceae bacterium | reverse complement strand
TGGATGATCGCCTTGTCCCTTGGATTAGGAACGATGATTGGTTGGAAACGTATCGTAGTGACGATTGGTGAGAAGATCGGTAAAGACCATTTAACCTATGCTCAAGGTGCGTCAGCAGAATTAATTGCTTCGCTTACAATTGGATTAGCTACGGCCTATAAATGGCCTGTAAGTACGACACACGTATTAAGTTCGGGTATAGCTGGAACGATGGTGGCGCAACGTGGTATTAAAAACCTGCAAGGAGATACGGTGAAAAATATTGTCCTTGCTTGGATTCTAACTATGCCTGTTACTATTGTTCTTTCGGCGGGATTATTCTTATTCTTCCGTTGGATTACGGGATAATTTTTGGGTAAAATAAATCCACGATCCGGCGGAAAGCGCAAGTCCTGCAAACCCTAAAATCGTAATCCAAGAGAAAAAGAGTTGCGGTAGGTTCCAGTTTGGAAAAATAAAACCTGCCGCAATTAATAATACATTATATCCTAAGTAGCCCACCGAGTCTACGATATACATCAAGAATCCGATGTTTGCCTTGTGTCTAGTGATCGCAATCAGGCGTTCAAATACTGATGTCGTTATCGTAAGGTAGGGTAGATAGATACCAAATCCGGTTAAGACGATAAGCCAAAAACTATTCATCGAGTTTACCCCCCACAAGCCAGCAATGACTAATAATAAATAACCCGTCGCAATCGCTGAAAGGCTAATGAAGAAGGCCAGGTAATTACGTTTTATGAGCACTAAACTTCCATTGATTACGAGTATTCCCACAGTCACCCAAATCTCTGTTTGGGAATAAATCGACGGCACTCCTTCGTAGCCTAAATAGTGCCAAATCTCCGGGGCAAAATCAGATCGAATCCCGCGCAAAAGAGCCGCGAATAAATAAAGTAGCGAGACGGCAATTATCCCAGGCCATAACTGCATTACCAGCTGAATGCGGTCTTTTTGCGTCATAGGTTGACGCTCTGCCCGATCTGCCACTTCTTCCGCTGTAGGACGAGGAATCTGCGTTAACATCCACACAAAAAACAGAAAGGGAAGAGCGTAAATTAAACCAGCAGCAAAAGGCATCCAGTTTTCCGCCACGCCCCAGTTTAATAAAGAAACTCCCACCGATTTAGATACGCCATCGGCTAAGATAAAACTACTGCCTAAGGCGGCGATGAATAATTCGGTATTCTTTTTGCCTTCTAAAAATCCTTGGATATAACCGAAGATCATTCCTAATGGAAGGCCATTGAGTAGTAAAAAAATTAAATTATAGGGTTTTGGCACTAGCCCAAAACCTAAAAGCGCCAGTTCTGCGATAACAATACTGATGATAATCGCTTTCGCTCTTTTCTCCCAGGTGATGGAGGAGACGAAGAAAATGCCACACCATTTAGAGAGCATATAGCCCGCGATTTGGGAGGAAATGAGGATTGATTTCCAGTGGATTCCCATAAAGAATTGTTCTTCATAGGTGCCCGCAGTAAAGGGTTTGCGAAATCCATAGACACAGAAATAACAACCAAAAGCGGCAATCATCGACCAGGCGGGATGCCATCTCCAAGCTTTTGTGTTCGCTTGGATCATTTCAGGTTTTCCTGTAAGAATGTAGCGTAAAATTCGATGGGTTGCACGCTGAGATTAGGAACTTTGGCCATATCATCATAGCGACGCAATTGCACCGCATCTTTGTGGTAGGGATTCGCTTCGAATGATTGGCATTCTTCCGCTGACATCGGCCCACCTTGCAATAGAAGACTTAGAACCGAAGGCTCACTCAGTAGGGCAAAATAGTCCGGTTCCACGGCACACAAATAGCGCTTTGCAGCCACATGTAAATGCACGGGCTCAGAAACAGCCGGGATGAAATACTTGATTAAAAATCGATTGCCTAATTCCTCGTGTAAATCATCAATTCCTTGCTCGGGCGCATCGTCTGGTAGCGCATGTAATAAATGACCAATGTCGTGTAATAATGAGGCAATGACTAAACTATTCGGCGCCTTTTCGGCTAAAGCTAAATGCGCAGCTTGCAAAGCATGTTCCCCTTGTGTGACAGGCTCTCCTCCATATTCAGAGTCTCCTTGATCGTTAAATAAGGTGATGATTTTTTCGACGATTGCGCTTGACATAGTATTTCGATTATTTATGTTAAATTAGGGCTAATAATAGGCCTAAAAAAGGCCAATAGGGCGATTTAAACTAGATTTTACCTGGGGATAATTATTTGATAATATGGAAGAGGGATACACGATAAGGCAGGCTGTTGAGTCGGATGCAGTCAGCGTAAAATGCTTGCTGGAGGAGTTAGAAAATCGCGAATTTGATCAGGCAATTTTCGATCGTATTTATACTGAATATGTAGATGCTCCGCTCACTTTAATGAAGGTTGCTGTTAGTAGCGAAACGGAAATCGTAGGTCTCATCACCTGCAAAGGACAGTCACTTTTACACCACGAAGGAATGGTGTTTGAAATCCAAGAATTGATTGTGACAGCGGCGCATCAAGGTAACGGGATAGGTAGGAAATTGATCGAAGCCTTGCGTCCTGAATTATTGCACCACGCTGCGATTTCCCTCGAGGTTACCACCAATAAAAGGCGCAAAGAAGCCCACGCATTTTATCAATCCGTGGGCTTCCT
>CAIVPV010000218.1 GCA_903907915.1 uncultured Cytophagaceae bacterium | reverse complement strand
TTTAGGCTTTGCCGGAGCAGTGTTCTACGCCTTTGCGACCTATAATATGGTCATCATTCCAGCTGGACACACTTCGAAAGTATTAGCCTTAGCTTATGCTCCTATCGTTTTAGCGGGTGTTAAATTGGGTTGGGGTAATCGAAAATGGCTAGGAGCCGCCTTATTTACGCTAGGTATGGCCCTCGAATTATACGCTAACCACGTACAAATTACCTATTACTTGTTCTTCATTATCGGATTTTATAAAATCTACACCTTATCGCAAGCGATCATTCATAAAACAGTGGTTGATTGGTTAAAGCGGGGATTATTGCTGGGATTAGGCTTGGTTTTAGCGCTGGGTACGCACTCGATGCGTCTTTGGAACAATTATGAATATGCTAAAGAAACAACACGTGGCGCATCTGAATTAAGTGCAAATAAATCGCGTGGAGACGGATTAGACCAAACTTATGCGTTCGACTGGTCCTATGGAATCGCTGAAACAGGCACCTTGTTAATCCCCAATTTTATGGGTGGCGCTTCTGCAGGAGATTTAGGCGGAACCGCTTCGAATACCTACCAAACAATGACTAATGCAGGAATTCCTGACGAGCAAGCTTTAGGATTCGTGGAAAAAGGCCCAGCCTATTGGGGTGATCAAAGTTATACAGCAGGTCCCGCCTATGCCGGAGCCTTAGTGATTTTCTTGTTTTTGTTTGGCGCCTTTTACATTAAGTCGGCTGAAAAATGGTGGATTATTGGCTTTACCGCACTTTTCATCACATTTGCTTGGGGCAAATACTTCTTTTTCAACAGTCTCCTTTTCCAATATTTACCTTTATTCAATAAATTCAGAGCCATAACGATGGTACTTTCTTTCGTACAATTGGGATTTGTGACTTTAGGGATTTTGGGATTGACTCGATTCATCCAACAAAAATCAAGCTGGACCGAAATCAAAAAACCCTTGTTATATGCTGCAGGATTGAGTGGTGGATTAGCCTTATTTTTTGGCCTAGCACCTGACTTATTTTTAGACTTTAAAGGTCCTAATTTCGGAGGTTCTTTGATTCAAGATACTGCCCTAAACAACCAAATCTGGCGTAGCATTCAACTAGACCGCATCGAACTTTTTCAGTCCGATGCATTCCGCAGTTTCTTCATTGTATTGATCGGATCCGGCATTTTATGGATCGCTAGTACGGGAAAAGTGAAAAAATCGATCTGGTTAATTGCCCTAGTACTTTTAGGCATATTTGATTTAACGCCTGTGGCAAAACGGTATTTTGGCAAAGAATTCTTTGTGTCTAAAGCGACTTTAGACGAACAAATACTTCCTAGCCCAGCTGATCAAAAAATCCTTCAAGACTCCACGCAGTACCGAGTAGTTAACGTCGCCACTAATTTCATGAGCGATGCTACTACCTCCTATTACCATCAGTCGGTGGGTGGCTATCACGCAGCAAAACTACGTCGCTACCAAGAGTTAATCGAAAAACAATTCACCGCTAATCCAGGTCAAACCAACATCCTGAATATGCTGAATACGAAATACATTCTAAGTCCAGATTCAACTGGTCAATTAGCACCACAAGTTAATCCAGGGGCACTAGGAAATGCCTGGTTTGTTTCCTCTGTAAACGTGGTTCCTTCGGCTGATGAAGCCTTGAACGGAATTGGTAAAATTGATCCACG
>CAIVPV010000217.1 GCA_903907915.1 uncultured Cytophagaceae bacterium | reverse complement strand
TGGATTAATTTTAATCGCCGTTGCCATCGGAATCATTATGATTACGACGGGGGATGCGAGTACCTATGTAGGTTTCGATGAGGCGGAGCGTATTTCACAACAGGACCCCAATCAAAAAGTACACGTGGTAGGAACGCTGAGAAAAGATACAGCAGGTCAAATCATTGGATTAAATTACAATCCTGCCTTGGATGCGAATCACCTAGAATTTTTAGTTCAAGATAGCCTTGGTCGTGAAAATCAAGTCGTATATGCCGCTCCTAAACCTCAGGATTTCGAAAAGTCGGAGAAGATTGTTTTGGTGGGAAGCATGCATTCCGACAAAGTATTCTATTGCGATAAAATTCTTTTAAAGTGCCCTTCTAAATACCAAGAAGGTAAAATTTCAGCAGACTCTAGTGCCTCAGTAGCAGCAAAAAATTAAATATGATACACGAAACCATCGGTTCGGTCGGGCATTTATTTGTCATCATTTCTTTCGTAACGGCGCTTCTGGCGACCTTTGCTTATTTCAAATCAACTCAGTCAACGAATGAATTAGAGAACGATTGGAAAATAACGGCGCGAATTTTATTCGGTCTGCATTTCATCGCGGTGATCGTGGTGGCAGCTAGCCTTTTTGTAATCATTTACAACCATTATTTCGAATACCATTACGCGTTTACGCACTCCTCGCTACAATTACCGACGATGTTTATGATCTCGTGTTATTGGGAGGGTCAAGAAGGCTCGTTTTTGCTATGGATATTTTGGCAAGCAATTTTAGGTCTATTATTGATGATCAAAAATCCGAAATGGGAGTCCCCCGTGATGACCGTTTTCGCCTTAGTACAAACCTTTTTAACGTCGATGATTCTGGGAGTAATTATCCCATGGATCGACCTAAAAATTGGTTCGTCTCCTTTCTTGTTGTTGCGCGAAGCGCAGCCTGATCTACCGGTTTGGAGTATGCAGCCGAACTTTATTCCGAAAGATGGCCGTGGATTGAATCCATTACTTCAAAACTATTGGATGGTCATTCACCCTCCTACTTTGTTCTTGGGATTTGCCTTGACGCTGGTTCCTTTTGCGTATTTGATGGCAGGATTGTGGAAGAAGCAATTAACCGAATGGGTGAAACCTGCTTTGCCATGGGCACTTTTTGGCGCGGGTATTTTAGGGATTGGGATTATGATGGGGGCCTATTGGGCTTATGAAACCTTGAATTTTGGAGGCTATTGGAACTGGGATCCGGTAGAAAATGCCTCTTTTGTGCCTTGGTTGGTTTTATTGGGAGCTATCCACACGATGATTGCCATAAAGACCTCTAGTTCCGCCTTAAAGACATCTATCATTTTAGTGATCGCGGCGTTTATTTTAGTCTTGTATTCGACTTTCTTGAACCGTTCCGGAATTTTGGGAAATGCCTCTGTTCACTCCTTTACTGATTTAGGACTTTCTGGCCAGCTGCTTTTGTATATGGGAACTTTCCTTTTAGGGGCTATCGGAATGTCGATTTACCGTTGGAAGGATTTGCCTAAGGATGCCAAAGAACTGGGGACCTATAACCGGGAATTTTGGGTTTTCGTGGGGGCGGCAGTTTTAGGCTTGTCTGCTTTCCAATTAACCTTTACGACTTCGATTCCGGTGTATAATAAGATTGCTGAGGCGTTTGGAATTCTTTCTAACATCGCCTTGCCCGCAGATCAAGCAGAACACTATAGCAAAATTCAGATCTGGATATTCTTAGCCGTAGCTATTTTAAGTGCGATTGGTCAATATGTTTGGTGGGGGAAAATCAAAGAAAGTACAAGCTTCAAGCCACTTGTAAGTCCTGCAGTTGCAGCTACCTTATTGAGTGTATTGTTTATTAACATCGGTAAGATTTACACGCTTCCTTATATTGCCTTGTTGTGGAGTAGTTTATTCGCGGTTTTGGCAAATTTTAAAATCATGTGGTTTTTGATTCGCCAAAGATTCTACCTAGCAGGCGGCGCGATGGCGCACGTAGGACTGGCGATTATGCTGATTGGAATTTTATTCTCCGCGGGTTATTCGAAGGTGGTTTCGTTGAACCGTTCTGGCTTCGCAATTAGCACGAAAGTAGAAGATTTCACGAAAAATGATAACAAAGAGAATAAAGAGAATTTACCACTTTGGTTAGGTCAAGGAGCCCAAATGCAGGACTACTTAGTGACCTACAAAGGCCGCCGCATCGAGGTGCGCGGACAAAAAGGGTTTTTCAATAAGAATGATTTTGAGATAATTGAAGGCGATTTTCATGCTGTGGCTTTGAAAAACATCGAACGAGATGGAGTAAAAATTGCGACTAAAGGAGACACCGTAACAGTGGAACCAGAGAATACGTATTACGAATTAGAATTCAAGAACGAAGAAGGAAAAGCGGTTTCGCTCTTCCCAAGATGGCAGGTAAACCCCAAAATGGGAACCGCGATTTCCCCAGACGTGAAGCACGCGTGGAACCATGATATTTACACTTACGTTTCCCTTGATCCGCGTTTAGCGGCAGAGGCTGGCTCAGAAAAACAATGGTCTCAGACTGAAAACCAAACAGTCACAACGGGGGATACTCTTTTCATTAATGACTTCGTCGCGATCTTGAAAGATGTGGCGCGGGTAACAAATGTAGATGGGGTGGAATTAGGAGCTAATGACGCGGCGGTTCAAGCGAACTTCCAAGTCTTAGGCAAAAACTCGCAGCAATTTACGCTGAGCCCGATCTTTGTTATTAAAGGGGGAATGGTCGCGATGCCAGCCTTTGAAAGTGAAGAGACCGGAATTAAGATTAAATTCACTGGAATTAACCCGCAATCCCAGGAGTTTGGTTTTGCGTGGAATACAACACAACAAGAGTTAATCGTGGTTAAAGCTTTAGAGAAACCCTATATTAATTTAGTTTGGATCGGATCCATCCTGATATTTATCGGTTTATTTATCGCATCATACCGAAGAATAAAACCCGCTACCGCAGCTTAATATGGGCAAGAAAGAAATCTTAAGTTTAGCTGCAGCGATCGGATTCATTTTGATTTGGATTATCGATTTGAATAGTCCCACTCCGGCGGAAATAAAGG
>CAIVPV010000216.1 GCA_903907915.1 uncultured Cytophagaceae bacterium | reverse complement strand
TGAAGGAGGAGGGTATGCGGGTGGAATTATGTCTGCTGCTTTAGATGGAATTCGCTGTTCCGAGTCAATTGCCAATTCATTTTAGCATGACGAAATACCAACATTTTAAGCAATTATATCAAAATATTCTTCAGAAACCGGAGATAAAAGAACAGGCTAAACAAGCTGCAGTAGTTGTGCTTATCGTGGAGGAACCTTTACTAGAACCTTACCTTATCCTAATTGAAAGAAATGAATATGACGGTCACCATAGTGGCCAAATGGCTTTACCAGGGGGTAAAATGGATCCATCTGATCAGGATTTACGGGAGACGGGGGCTCGGGAAGTTTTGGAAGAAATAGGAGTAGAGATTAATCTTCAAGAATTAAACTACCTAACAGAACATTGGATTCATGTCTCCAATTATTGGATTACTGCTTTTTCGATTCGCTTGAATAAAAAGCTGACATACGATTTAAATAAAAGAGAAATAAATCGTATTTTTGAAATACCTGTGTCGTTCTTTCAAGATCCAGCTAATATCATTCCTTTTGAGGTTAGCTACGATGGAAATAAGATCCTAAGTCCCTCCTTTAAATTTGAAGAAAATTTGATTTGGGGAGCCACAGCTTTAATTATGTACCAACTCTTCCATGGGGAAGAAAATTAGCCAAATAAAAACATGAGTGAATCAGCGGACGGCGCACTACAGAATCAGATTGCGGTAGCAGGGATGTATGAGAATTGGTTCTTAGAATATGCTTCTTACGTTATTTTAGAGAGAGCGGTTCCAGCCGTAGAAGATGGTTTAAAACCTGTTCAGCGTCGCATTCTGCATGCGTTGAAGGAAATGGATGATGGCCGTTTTAATAAGGTCGCTAATGTCATCGGACAGACGATGCAATATCACCCACATGGTGATGCATCTATAAATGATGCCATTGTTAATTTAGGCCAAAAAGAACTCTTATTTGATTGCCAAGGTAATTGGGGAGATAACCGTACGGGAGATAGTGCCGCAGCGGCTCGTTATATTGAAGTTCGTTTATCTAAGTTTGCGGCAGACGTCGTATTTAATAACCAAACCACAGAATGGCAAATGTCTTACGATGGGCGTAAGAGAGAGCCTGTTACTTTACCGATTAAATTCCCGCTATTATTAGCTCAGGGAGTGGAGGGTATCGCTGTAGGTTTGGCAACGAAGATTATGCCGCATAATTTCTGTGAAATTATCCAGGCTTCCATCGATATATTAAATAATAAGAAAGTCGAACTTTATCCTGATTTCCTTTTAGGCGGCATGATGGATGCGACGAATTATAACGACGGTTTACGTGGTGGTAAGATTCGCATAAGAGCTAAAATAGATGAATTAGATAAGAAAACGCTGGTCATTACCGAAATCCCGTATACCACCACAACAACATCCTTGATTGATTCCATTATCAAGGCGAATGATACGGGAAAAATTAAGATCAAAAAGGTCATAGATAATACGGCTAAAGATGTAGAGATTCAGATTCAATTAGCGCCAGGTATTTCTCCAGATGTTACGATTGATGCTTTATATGCTTTTACTGATTGTGAAGTATCCATTTCTCCTAATGCTTGTGTTATTATTCAGGACAAACCACACTTCGTAGGTGTGGGAGAAATTCTACGCGTTTCTACTAATCAAACGGTTGACTTATTGCGTCAAGAATTAGAAATACGCAAGAGTGAATTAATGGAGAAGGTTCTATTTAGTTCTTTGGAAAAAATCTTCATTGAAAATAGAATTTACCGTGATATTGAAGAGTGCGAAACATTTGAATTAGTTATTCAAACAGTAGATAAAGGATTAGATCCCTTTAAAAAAGATTTTTACCGGGAGATAACGGAAGAGGATATTTTAAAGTTATTAGAAATTCGAATTAAGCGCATTTCGAAGTTCGACAGCTTTAAAGCAGACGAATTAATGAAACGTCTTTTAGACGAATTAGCGGAGGTGGAAGATCATTTAGCGAACTTGATACGGTATGCAATTGATTATTTTAAAAATTTGTTAGTCAAATACGGTAAAGGAAGAGAGCGTAAAACAGAAATTAAAAATTTCAATACAATTTCAGCGACCGTTGTTGCAGCTGCAAATCAAAAATTATATGTTAACCGCGAAGATGGTTTCGTGGGATATGGTATAAAGAAAGATGAATATGTTATGGAATGCTCTGATATCGATGATATTATTGTCTTCCGTTCGAATGGAACCTGTGTTGTCACGAAAGTGCAAGAAAAAGTCTTTGTGGGTCGTGATATTCTTTATTGCTCTGTATTCAAGAAAAATGATGATCGAAAGGTGTATAATGTTGTATACCTCGATGGAAAATCAGGGACCTCCTATGTTAAACGCTTTAAGGTAACTTCGGTCACAAGAGATCGAGAATATAAGGTGAGTAGCGATAATGCTAAATCTAAACTTACCTATTTCTCAGCTAATGAAAATGGAGAAGCGGAAGTGATACAAATAAGTCTAACGGCTAATTGCACAGCTAAAATCAAGCAATTTGATTATGATTTTTCCAAATTAGCTATTAAAGGACGGGAGTCATTAGGTAATATGTTGACTAAATATCCTGTTCGGAAGATTACAATGAAATCAGCAGGTGTTTCCACACTAGGAGGAGTTAATATCTGGTATGACCCCACCATTGGGCGTTTAAACAGAGATGGGCATGGTGATCATATTGGCAATTTTGAACCCAATGATAGTATTTTAGCTATCTATTCTTCAGGTAATTATGAATTAACCAATTTTGAGCTAACGAATCGTTATCCAGCTGAAGAAATTAAGTATTTAAAGAAATTTGAGCCACAAGCTATTATTTCGGCAGTGTATTTTGATGGATCAAATAAAACTCATTTAATTAAACGTTTCCATGTAGAGACGACTTCTTTAGATAAGAAATTTTTATTTATCTCAGATCACAAAGCGAGTAAATTGATTGCTGTTACTGATAATTATGCACCCAATGTGCAGATAAAGCATAAACCAGATGGAAAGACGAATGAATTAGAAATCATTCCAATTGAAGATATGGCAGAGGTAAGAGGTTGGAAAGCTTTAGGTAGCAAATTAAATTATCCTAAATTAGTAGATGTTTCCTTCCTAGAAACAGAAGATGAAGCACCTGCTGCCATTCAATTAACACCAGAACCAGTAGAGGAAGAAGACGATTCTAATCTAGTTTCTGAAGAAAATACTGATGAGGGAGAGGTAACGGAAAACGAAACATTAGACGAACCTGAATTTGTTATTAATTTTCCAGAAGAGAAGGGAGAGGAGATTCAACCAGAGAAAGAGATAGAAGAAACAGAAGAGATACCTTTTGAAATCAAAAATCCACCTACTGGGGAGCAGTTAGGGCTATTTTAATGGAGCAAAAACTGAATAATCCGAAAACAATGAATGCCTGGGCTTTTTATGACTGGGCAAATTCAGTTCATTCATTAACGATTACTTCAGCCATTTTTCCCATATATTTTCCTTCCGCAGCCATCACGCTAGGAAGTGTTACCCCTGGAATTATATCCATACTAGGATTTGAATTAAGTAATACGGTGGTATTTTCTTATTCCATTTCACTTGCCTTTTTAACATTAACTTTATTAATGCCCTTTCTTTCTGGAATAGCGGATTATACAGGTTCGAAGAAGAGTTTCATGCGCTTCTTTTGTTATTTAGGCTCATTTAGTTGTATTGCTTTATTCTTTTTCAGTAAAGGACATTATTACATTGGAACCATTGGCTTCTTGCTGTCTATTATAGGCTGGGGTGGAAGTATGGTTTTCTATAATAGTTTTTTGCCAGAAATAGCCACACCAGATAGGTTTGACCGGTTAAGTGCGAAAGGTTTCACATTAGGTTATATAGGTTCCGTTATCTTATTAGTCCAAAACCTTACTATGCTATTAAAACCAGAATGGTATGGCGGAATAGGGGGCGAAATGGCGGCAAGAATATCCTTTTTAACGGTAGGATTGTGGTGGTTATTATTTGCGCAAATACCATTACACTATTTACCTGATTCAGTAGCAAAGGCTAAAGACGCTAATAAATGGTGGTTGGGTGGATTCAAGGAATTACAAAAGGTTTTTAAAGAAGTCACAGCTAACACGGAAATAAAGAATTTCTTAATGAGTTTTTTCCTATTTAATATGGGAGCACAAACTGTGATGTATTTAGGGGCCATATTCGGAAGTCAAGAATTGCATCTACCAGAGGATGCTTTAATTATAACGATTTTATTAATTCAATTAGTTGCCATACCCGGCGCTTATGTGTGCGCACGTTTATCAGGTTGGATAGGGAATATAAAGGCGTTAGGCTTAATTGTAATTATATGGATGTTTGTATGCGCCTATGCGTATACAGTTACTTCTCAATTTAATTTCTATTTATTAGCTACGGCCATTGGTTTTGTGATGGGTGGAATTCAATCTAATAGCCGCGCTACGTATGCCAAATTATGTCCTAAAGGGGAGAAGGATACGGCATCCTATTTTAGCTTCTATGACGTTTGTGACCGTATGTCAACGGTTATAGGAACGTTTATGTTTGGCCTTATTATCCAATTAACCGGTAATATGCGAATTAGCATATTGGTGCTAGTTTTTGTTTTTGGAGCTAGCTTACTCTTTTTAAGACCATTAATGTCAAGCACAAAGGCAAAGGCTATATGGGGATAATATTACGTTCTTGTGCATGTTTCCATGAATCAGGTATATGAGCCAAAATTTCTAATTCTAAAGCTTTAATAATAGCTTTTCTTGAATAGGAGTGGCTATGCACTAAG
>CAIVPV010000215.1 GCA_903907915.1 uncultured Cytophagaceae bacterium | reverse complement strand
TTAAAGCCGATGCAGGAAGAACATTGGGGTCCTACATTTTTACAAAATTTGTATTTCCCGAGCATCGGTGCTGGTTATATATTCTTAGCGAACTTACTGGCTAATGCGAGTCTATTCTATTGGTTGCGGTCCTCCTTTGCTACTTATCAATGGACTTGGGACGGAGCGGAAATGAAGAAATTATGGGTCTATTCCTTCCCCATCATGTTCATGAGTTTAGCCGCGATGTTTAACTTGATGTTTGACCGTTTACTGTTGGAAGAATTTTTACCTGCTGGATTTTACGCGGGTAGAACATCAGAAGATGCTCTGGGTATTTACGGAAACTGTTATAAACTCTCCGTATTTATGAGTTTAGCGATTCAGGCCTTCAAATATGCGGCAGAACCTTTCTTCTTAGGTTCTAAATCCGCAGAAAATAGTCAATCTAATTTAGCTCTCGTAAGCCATTGGTTCGTGATCGTTTGCCTCGTCTTGTGGGTGGGTGTGAGTTCGAATTTATTTTGGATTCAAGGCCTATTTTTACGCCAGCCTATCTATTGGGAAGGCATTGGAGTCGTACCCATTTTATTGCTTGCTAACTTACTTTTAGGGGTGTATTACACGCAGTCGGTTTGGTTTAAAAAGACGAATAAAACCTATATGGGCACGGTTATCACGGTGACAGGTCTAGCCGTTACGCTAATAGGTAACATCCTATTTATCCCCGTTTATGGCTACATGGCTTGCGCCTATTCCTTCCTTGCTTCTGGAATGGTGATGGCGATTTTATGTTATGTAGGGGGCCAAAAATATGATCCCGCACCCTACCGCTGGATGGCTGCCATCGTTTACATCAGTTTGGGAGTTATTGCCATCGAATCTGGCACCGTTTTATCACGTTTAGAAATCCCCTTACTCATCAGCCAAAACATCGGATTTATTTGTATTTTGGCCTATATTTTCATCAAAGAATTTTCCTGGAAAAACGGAAGACCTAGCTTAGCCCTGAAATGAAATCAGAACTAAAAATGCAATACTTAAACCTGAAGCTGAAAATCGGCGGAATGGTGGCGCGTATGCAAGAATACCAGGGCACGCTCCTTCAAAAACAAGCCGAGCTGGATGATTTACAACAGAAACTACACACTAAATCCGAAGAACTAGCTAAATCGCAAAGACGGCTAAAAGAATTGGAGAAAAACTTTAAAAAATCAGATAATTTCGCTAAAATTGTAGCTAGTACAGATAACACAGCAGTTCCCACCGCTGAGTTGAAACAAAAGTTAGAAGAATATATTACAAAAATAGATCATTGCATTGACCAATTACGCAATCCATGAATCCTAAAATCCCTTGTAATCTGATCGTTGGCATACAAAGTATCGCCTTGAAGGTTAGTCCAGGAGAGGAGGCTTACGTAAGAAATGCAGCATCATTAGTGAACAAACTTGTTCGTTATTACGAACAGCAAACAAATAGCTCAGATCCCGCTGCTGTAATGGCAATGGTTGCTTTAGATCTGGCCATGTGTGGTTTAAAATTTGACGCAGAGCACAATTCACTCCAAGCCGACGTGCTGGAAGAAAATAATGAATTGTTATCTCTTGCGGCAGAGTTCACGGTATAATTTTCCTTTTTTTCGATTTTTCAGGGAACTAATGTATAAACACACATTCGTTCTATATGTCCACTATATTCACATTTATTTTACCCCTCATCGCCGCGGCGGGAGGACTATTTGCCGGAAAAGTATTCTTCTCGAAGGTGAATAAAAATATCGAAGGAGATGCCCAGCGTAAAGCGGAAGACATCCTTAAAAATGCAGAAATCTCTGCAGAAAACATCAAAAGAGACCGCATGCTAGAAGCGAAGGAAAACTTCCTACGCCTTCGTTCGGAATTCGAAGAAGAGTCCCAAAACAAAAAAGGAATCCTTGTAGAAAACGAACAAAAATTGCGCGAGAAAGAACGCGTTTTAGCGCAGCAAGCGGAACAACAGCGCGTAGCAGAACAAGAGTTACAATCAGCTAAACAAAGCGTTCAATCGAAAGAAGATAACTACCGCAAGAAGCTTGAAGACGTAGAGAAGAAACGCGAAGAGACGGAAGCGATGTTAGCCAACCAGATCAGCCAATTGGAAAAAATCGCCGGTCTTTCGGCAGATGAAGCACGCCAGCAGATCATGGATGCCCTGAAGGCAGAAGCAGAAAGCAAGGCGAGTTCTTTAGTGAAACAAGCCATTGAGGAAGCGAAATTGACGGCAACGAAAGAGG
>CAIVPV010000214.1 GCA_903907915.1 uncultured Cytophagaceae bacterium | reverse complement strand
AATGGTTGGTTACCTGATTTAAAGGCATTAGAAAAGCGTGATCTTTCCAAAGTCAAAATCATGTGGGTGAACTATCCACACATGCCTACGGGTGCACAAGCAACCGTAGAATTTTTCACCGAATTACGTGATTTTGCGATTCGCCATTCAATTTTATTAGTCAATGATAATCCATATAGCTTTATCTTGAATGAAAAACCGATGAGCATGCTGTCGATTCCGGGGATGCAGGACGTCGCGATTGAATTGAATTCTCTATCGAAGTCCCATAATATGGCGGGATGGAGAATTGGGGCGGCATTTGGAAAGGCGGAGTTTCTTGCCCCTGTATTGAAATTCAAATCAAATATGGACTCGGGCATGTTCCTTCCCTTGCAGCAAGCAGCGGTGAAAGCGCTTTCTGCGGATAGCGCATGGTTTGCGAATCAAAATCGCATTTACCGTTCCCGCCAGAAACTCGTATTTGAATTATTGGATTTACTCGATTGCGTGTATGATCCGGCACAGTCGGGGATGTTTGTTTGGGCCAAAATCCCATCGGAATTTGCCTCTGGATACGCACTTTCAGATAAAATTTTAGACGAAAATGCGGTGTTCATTACGCCGGGTGGAATTTTTGGTACCCAAGGTGATGGCTATATCCGCATCTCGCTTTGTGCCCAAGAATCCATTTTCTCACAAGCGATTGATCGCATTAAAAACCATAGCAATGGCATCTCATAAAGTAGGCATTATCGGTATCGGATTAATCGGTGGTTCCATCGCACTCGGCTTACGCAAGTCCGGATGGGCTTCTGAAATCGTAGGAATCGATACGAATACCGAGCACCAGAAAAAGGCGCTATCCTTAAGACTCGTGGACCGAATCGCCACCTGGCAAGAGGCCATCGATCAAGTCGATGTATTTGTATGTGCTATCCCTGTAGACTTGTTAGTGGCTTTAATTCCATCGGTTTTAGATGCGCTAAAACCAGGCCAAGTCATCATCGAAGTAGGATCCACAAAAACCCCTGTTTTCGAGGCTTTACAAAACCACCCGAAACGAGTACAATTCGTTTCTACTCACCCGATGGCCGGAACCGAATTCTCTGGCCCTGAGGCAGCCGTTCAAGGCTTATTCGTGGGAAAAAGAGGGGTGATTTGCGATAAGGAATTAAGTGATCCAGCTGCAGTTAGCTTAATCGAGGATTTATACCACCAGGGCTTAGAGATGAAACTGATCTACATGGGCTCGATCGAACACGACGTGCATACCGCCTATATTTCACATATCTCCCATATCTGTTCTTTTGCTTTAGCGAATACGGTATTAGAAAAAGAAAAAGACGAATCCCGCATTTTTGAATTAGCTTCAACTGGTTTTGAGTCGACGGTACGTTTGGCAAAATCATCCCCAGAAACCTGGAGCCAGATTTTCCACCAAAACCAAGAAAACGTCATCGACGTACTCGACGAGTATATCAACACCTTATTGAAATACAAAGGCCTGATGCTGTCTGGCAGTT
>CAIVPV010000213.1 GCA_903907915.1 uncultured Cytophagaceae bacterium | reverse complement strand
TCCCAGGACAAAAAGCCCGACCACTAATTTATTGCGTATACTAAAACTTATAATGGAATTAATCATAATGTTAAAATTAAGCATTTACATGAACGGCTCATGCCGCGACCTGTAGGCGTAATTTTAAAATCGGGGAGGCGCAATTAAAACACGCTCCATAGAGAAATGGTAGTTATTTTCGTAGAATTCCGAGCGACGGCGCATAATAATCAGGCTAGCGGCGAACATAAAGAACAAGGAAGCAACTGGAAGCACAAAGCCCATCGCTCCAGAGAAATCAAAACTCGGTAAACTGGGGTGGCTTGTAGTTTTTGCATGCTTCGAATCAGCTGAATAATGCATCCAAAGGAAATCGGCAAAACTGAAACCTGCCGGAGCTTGCTTCTTGTGATCTTGAAAATGCTTCACTAATTCGTTCGCCTTAATGGCCTGCTCCATACCCACCTTGGGCAACAAGCCGCTGGCGAATAAAAGAACAAAAAGAACGTATGCAAGGACATTTTTCATCCCCCAAATGTAACAAAAATTCGAATTTTTCACCCATATTTATGTTTTCATTTTAATATTAAGATGGAATGTAGGCCTAAATCATGGATGAAATAAATCTTTTGTGGCATCAGCTCACTGATTCTGAAACTATTATCCGATCCGGATTGATAGTAATTACCCTGATTGTTTTCGCTGAGAATGGCCTTTTCTTCGCGTTTTTCCTTCCTGGTGATTATTTATTGTTTTTGACGGGCGTTTTTGGCGGCACCGGAGTGCTGAAAGAGCCTTTAAGCACCTTATTATTAAGTATTTTTGGGGCGGCCGTGATCGGTTCACTCGTGGGTTATTTAAGCGGGCGGTTTTTCGGAAAATCGCTAATGAACAGACCAGATGGCTGGTATTACAAGAAAAAACACTTGGATTCGACTCGGGAATTTTTCGATAAATACGGTTTTATGGCGCTAGTAATCAGTCGCTTTTTACCCATCGTGCGCACGTTTACGCCCATTTTAGCTGGAATTAGCCACTTATCTTGGTATAAATTTATCCTGCTGAATCTAGTGGGAGCCGCTATGTGGGTAGGTATTCTGGTTACTGGAGGTTATTATTTAGGCCAAAATTTCCCCGGCATCATCAACTACGTACAATACATCATTATATTCTTCCTTGGTATCACCACTTTTACGGTAATTAAGGGGTATATGAAATTGAAAAAATGATCGAACAATTTGGCTATGTCGCTGCCTATTTAGGTGCTGGGATTTTATTCCTAGGCTTGATTCTGACGCTTGCCCGATTCATCCGCCCTAATCGCCCCAATGTCGAGAAAAACAGCACCTACGAATCTGGTGAAGCACCCGTGGGAAATGCGAACATTCGCTTCAATCCACGCTTTTATGTGATTGCGCTGTTATTCGTATTATTTGAAATTGAATTGGTTTTCCTATTTCCTACGGCTACTTTATTGAAGAATAAGGAACTTTCGGCGGCGGCGCCTGAATTCCCCGTCTATGCGCTGGTCGAGATTTTATTATTCGTGGGAATTTTAGCTTTAGGGCTTGCCTTTGCCTGGGTGAAAGGGTATTTGAATTGGGAAAAACCGGAGAGTTCGGCTGAGAAATTGAACGTTCCCATTCCTGACAGCGTTTACGATAGCATTAGAACAAAACATTCCGCGGCCAAAAATGTCTCATAAAAAGCATACTTTCTCTTCTTTGAACGCTTTTTCCAAACTGCTATTAGATTATCTAGCAGAGAAACCGGCGTTACAGGAATTTTATGGGAATGGACCACGACTGGCAAATTTCAAAGACCAAATTTCAAAGAAAAAAGGGTTTCCTGCTTCTTCGCGGGCGGTTTTGCAGACCGTTTTGACCGAACAATATGCGGCAATTGGGGCAGAGATGCCTTCTGTGAATCTACGCGATGAGAATACCTTTACGGTGACCACGGGACATCAATTAAATATCTATACGGGTCCACTGTATGTGATTTATAAGTTGGTTTCGACGATTAATTTAGCGCGCGCTCTTCGTGCTGCATACCCTTCCCAACGCTTTGTCCCCGTTTATTGGATGGCCACGGAAGACCATGATTTTGAGGAGATTAATCACTTCTTTGCGTTTGGGACGAAATACGAATGGAATACTTCCCAAAAAGGGGCCGTAGGCCGGTTCAATCTCAGTGATTTTCCGAAGATTCCATTTAGAAATGAAATTTTCGATCAGGCTTATTCGGAGGGTAAAACCCTTTCTGAAGCAGTCCGAATCTATATGCACGCGCTTTTCGGAGCCGAAGGTTTAGTCTGTCTAGATGCGGATGATGCGCGTTTGAAGTCGATTTTCGCTCCTATCATGGAGGCTGATTTGAAACAGCAGGTGCACGAACCTATCGTGCGAGCGACGACAGAGAAATTAGAGGCCTTAGGCTATAAAACACAGGTTTCGGCGCGTCCGGTGAACCTTTTTCGCCTGACTGCTACCGATCGTATCCGATTAGAAAAAGGGGATTCTGTCGAAATTACAGAAGCAAGCCCGAATGTGATTTTACGCCCTTTGTACCAAGAAGTTATTTTACCTAACCTGGCCT
>CAIVPV010000212.1 GCA_903907915.1 uncultured Cytophagaceae bacterium | reverse complement strand
GCTAAAGAGTATCGAAAAGTGTATGAATTAAATGCCGTGGATATTCAAGCCGCAAATTCACAATTTGAAACAGGTAGTTCTGTTAGAACACTCATCTCCTATGCCGTGGGTATTACACTTTTATTAGTGGCAGGATTCGGAATTTATAATATCCTCAATATGATGATTTACGAAAAGATGGATTCTATTGCTATTTTAAAAGCCGTTGGATTTTCGGGTAATGATGTGAATAAAATTTTCATTTCAATAGCCTTGAGTATTGGAATTTTTGGCGGATTGATGGGTCTCTTATTCGGCTTTGGATTATCTGCTCTTATCGACCAAATTCCCTTTAATACAGAATCATTACCTACTATTACCACCTATCCTATTAATTACAATCCTAGATTCTATTTTATAGGTGGTACTTTCGCTTTAATTACAACCTATTTTGCTGGATTCTTCCCATCAAGAAAAGCCAGCGGAATCGATCCAGTCATCATTATTAGAGGAAAATAAGATGAGCAAGATTGTATTAGAAGCAAAAGAAATAACGAAATACTTTCACGATCCTGTGACGGTAAAAATATTAGATAAAGTCAGCTTTCAACTTAATCAAAGTGAGTTTGTTTCTGTAATCGGTCGATCAGGATGTGGTAAATCTACTTTACTCTATATCCTTTCAACAATGGATACAGATTATGAAGGAAATTTATTGATTGATGGACAATCAATGCGGGATAAAAAGGAAGGTGAACTAGCCATCGTTCGAAACGAAAAAATAGGTTTTGTATTTCAGTTCCATTATTTACTTAATGAATTCTCCGTACTAAAAAATGTCATGCTCCCCGGCTTAAAACTGGGTAAATATTCAGAAAAAGAAATTGAACATCGAGCCTACGAAAAATTAAAGATTTTAGGTATTGAGAAGGAAGCATTAAAAGATCCGAATCAATTATCTGGTGGACAAAAACAACGGGTAGCCATCGCACGCGCACTTATCAATGATCCCTTATTAATTATGGGAGACGAGCCAACTGGAAACCTAGACAAAAAGAATTCAGAAATCGTATTTAATATCTTCCAAGAATTAGCGGAAGAGTATAAGCAAACATTATTGATCGTAACGCATGATAATGAGTTCGCTGCTAGAACTACTCGAATTATCGAGATGGAGGACGGACATATCAAATAAAAAAAGGAGCAAAGGGTTATAAACCCTCGCTCCCTGCATTCATCTGTTCTATTATTATTCCTAGTGGTTAGGCGGTATCAAACTCGCTTTAACAATAGTAGGAAATAAAGAAAGAGGAATGGAATATAAATCCAAGTGTATGTTCCATTTTCGAAAATCCGAACAAACAACTGTCAAAAAGCTGGAAATCAGGTCGGAAATTTATTTTTTCGTTCAGCATAAGCAGAGGGCGACTCCCCTACTAATTCTTTGAAGTTTACGAAAAAGGTAGTCCTAGATTGAAATCCAGATTCTAAACCAATCGCTTCTAAGGTGATAATCTTATCTTTACCCGCATCAATTAATTCTTGCGCATGTTGAATTCGCCAACGCATGCGCTGCTCTAAAAAATTTGTCTGATGTGTCTTTCTGAAATAGAAATTAAAATGGTGCACGGGTATATCCAAAGCTGCAGATAATTGAGCTAATGAAAAAGACGCTTTTAAAAAGGGCTTAAACTCTTCTAGATAGAGGTCTAATTTAGTCTCAATTTCAATGATTTTATCAGGAGACAATTCGTAATTAGGTATTTTTAATTTCGCCTCCCGTTCAGCAATGATATAAGGAGCATATAGGAATTCGGGGAAATAAAATACACTAAGGGACAGTACTAAATAAGAACCTAGACCCACATAATTCCATGACGTATTTCCTTGGTAGTTTAATTTAAAATGATTTCCACTAGGCAGAATTAAAAAGAAATAGGTTAAGAAAATAACTAAAAATACCTGCAAAAAGAGAAAGCCAGGAATCCAATATTGAAGGATGAAACTGCTCTCATTTTTAGGGCGAAAGCGCAGGTACATTTGGCTACTATAAAAAATGTATCCACTACTTAAAATTAATTTTACATAAAAATGAAATCGAGCACTAAAGAAAAAACCAAGCTGTTGCTTAACCAATTCATGAATGTCAAATTTCACTAATTCCGCTATCATTATTTTATGCGCAAAAGACGTTAATGAATAAGGTAGCATATCCAAAAACTGAATCAGAAATGGAATGAGGTGGAATAGTTCTTTAACCTTTAATGTGGAATTTTCTTTAAGCATCCCACGAACATAGAAATAGGCTAAAGGATAAAGCAAATAGTAAAACGCATCAAAATTGCCGAATAAGACAGCGACAATTTCGAGGTGCCAGTCAACAAATAAACAATAATGAAGTAGGGTAAATAATCCGAAAATCAGGAAATAGAAAAAAAGGAATCTCTTCGGACTCTTAAAGAAAGGGCCGGAGGATTTTAAAAGTAAAAGCAGGATTATGAAAAAGCTCATGAACACAGCGAGGCTATGTCCAAACTTATAAATCTCTTGCATTAAATGGTTAGGTATGAGTGGCTACAGGTATTCTAACGAATGTACGACAATACCCCCACAATCAATCAACCCGCGACGAATTTAATCAGTGGAATTTTACGCAATAACCACACAATTCCACCGGAGATAAAAAGACAAGTAAATGCAGTTATTGGCACAGCAATACTAGGGTGAAACATTTCACCGTATATACCAGCTTTAGCTAAATAAAAAAGGACAATGATATGTACTAAGTAAATACCATAACTGTGGGAACTTACCCAATCCCGAAAAGTAGAAAGAAAAGGAATATCAAGGTTTTGGTACCTAAAAAACAAAAACAAACCTGCAGAAGCCAAAACCACACTAGGCGAAAAATTGGCATATAATAATCCGTAAAATTTACCACTCTCAGCGGTGAAATAATAAGAGCCGACCATCGTCCATAGCGTGCCGAATAGAAAAATTAGCAATGCCTTCCATTTCACCTCCGATGTAAACTCTTTCGTGCTTAGGTAATATCCTAACACTAGATAACCTACATATCCGGTGAAATCGGTCAAAGCTACCGGCAATTTCATATAGGGAAAATGAGGGTTATTAAATAAAATCGTCAGCCCCCAAATGCCTAAAAAGTACTGAATATGAGACTCTGGCGCAGATCTAATCCATCTACCAATGATAGGAATAAATAAATAGATCCCTATAATCATGTAGATATACCAAAAATGGTAAGATGCCCCGTGGAAATACTGATCCCCTAACCAGGCTAATCCATCAGAAAAGCCAAAGGACTTCCCGCGTAATCGTACCTGCCAATTAAAGAGGGAAAAAATCAAATTATAAAACAGGAACGGCAGCACTATCCGCATAAAACTTTTTTTCAAAAAAGCCCCAATGGCTTCCTCTCGAGGTAAAAGTAAGGCGCCAGATAACATCACAAAAATAGGCACTACATAGCGATAACCTCCATTGTACAGATTGGCTATCCACCAATAATCCGCTGGAACTTTAGTAAAACGAAACAAAATCGTCGCCGAGGCATGAATTAAAATCACACCGATAGTCGCATTTACCCGAAGATTATCAAGCCAGCTTATTTTCATTTAGTTAAATGGCTGCTTGTAATGGCGCTTTTTAGTAGCTGCATAAATGGCATTCGCAATGGAGCCACCCGTAGGTGGCAAAGCTGGCTCACCTAATCCAGTAGGCGCAATACCATTATTCACAAAATGAGCGTCAATAACAGGCACTTCATTACCTCTGATCATGCGGTATGCGTTAAAATTTTGAGGACTGGCAACTCCTGCTTGAAAATTCAATTTAGCATACAAAGCATGACCCATACCATCTATAATAGCGCCTTTTACTTGATTTTCTGCGCCACTTAAATTGATTACTTCTCCGCAGTCAGTCACAGCGGTTACTTTCGTCACTTTAGGTTTACCGTTCTCCACTTTGACTTCCGCAATTTGGGCTACATACGAGAGGTGAGAATAATAGACACTAAAGCCTTGATGTACGCCTGGTTTTTTCTTCCACTGTGCTTTTTCTGCCACTTGTTTAATTACTTCTTCGAAGCGAGCGGGCTCATAGGTGATTTTCCCTACTGGGTTTGATATAACTTTTGCCAAAAGCTGTAGACGCATTTGTACTGGATCTTTTCCACCTGCTTCTGCCACCTCATCTAGAAATGCTTGTTCTGCAAAACCTAAGAAATTGGTAATAGGCGCGCGCCATGGCCCAGTTGTAACGGCAGATTTTTGGTCAAAAGATTCAATCAACACATTTTCGATAGCTCCCACTGGGAAATTATCCTGGCGAGTCGAATTACCTGCATTCAATCCTACTCCACGTAAATAAAAGGCCGTTATCTCCCCATTAGCATCTAAACCAGCTTTAAAATGGTAGCGAGCTGCCGGGCGATAAGTTCCACCTGACATGTCGTCTTCTCTCGTCCACATAACTAAAACAGGCTTCTGAATAATACTAGATAATTCAGCTGCTTCCAGCACAAAGTCATTATTTAGTCGACGACCAAATCCTCCTCCCATTTTTGAAATTTCCACTTGGACTTTATCGATTGGAATTTTCAAAAGATCAGATACCGCTTTTTGAGCGGGTTGTGGCACCTGTGTGGGACCAGCTAATAAAGCTGAATCCTTCTTTACATCTGCAAAGAAATTCATTGGTTCCATGGGGCTATGCGAAATAAAAGGGCATTCATACGTCGCCTCTACTACTTTTACTGCCTTAGCTAAAGCAGCGGCAAAATCGCCGTCTTTACGCATTACCTGAGCCTTGTCGGATTTCATTCCTTCATCAAACCACTTTGCATGTGTACTATTACTTTCAAGAGGGCTATCTGAGCCGTAATCACATGTTAAACTAGCACGAGCCTGCAAGATTTCATAGGTACTTGAACCGACTATTGCCACTTTATTTTTGAAGGAAACCACATCAAGTATTCCCGGCATCTTTTTCACATCTTCAGCTGAAAATGATTTTAAAGTTGCTCCAAAAGGTGGGCGAATGATTTGTGCAAACACCATTCCTGGTTTTCTAATATCAATACCAAAAAGGGGCTTACCCGTAACGACATTTTTATTATCTACCCCTTTTACCCGCGTACCAATAATTTTATAATCCTTGCGATCTTTAAACGAGACCTCTGTAGGAATAGGTAATTTAGAAGCTGCCTCTGCTAATGAGCCATAAGTTGCTTTTTGGCCTGAAGGCCCTAAAACTACCCCTTTCGAGGTTTTACAAGAATTAACATCTACCTTCCATTGATCGGCAGCCGCTTGCATCATCATTTTCCTCACGGTTGCTCCCGCCTTTCTTAAACGCTCCCAAGAATGCTTCAAAGCACCACTTCCTCCTGTTAATTGACGTTCAAACAATTTAGTGTCTAGATTAGCCTGCTCTACTTGAACCTGCGCCCAATCGACATCCAATTCTTCTGCCACCACCACAGGAAAAGCTGTTTTAATACCCTGTCCAATTTCTGGATTAGGTGAAAATAAGGTGATTTTACCTAGGCTATCTATTGATAAAAAGGCATTAAATCGTCCGGCTGAAGCAACGACCTCCATTTCAGAGGCGTCCGCTGAAAACCAATCAAAACCTAAGGTAAATACACCTGTAAAAAGGGCGGTTTTTTGTATAAAATCTCTTCTGGAAGTTTTCATTTCTTTATTTTTTTAGAGGCAAGTTTAACGGCTTCTTGAATTCGGTGATAGGTCCCGCAACGGCAAATATTTCCTGACATTCCATCCACAATTTCTTGATCTGACGGATGTGGATTCTTTTTTAGTAAACCGGCGGCTGTCATGATTTGGCCAGCTTGACAATACCCACATTGTGGAACATCTAATTCATCCCAAGCAACTTGTACGGGATGCTTTCCAACAGGATCTAATCCTTCTATAGTCGTGATTTGAGCATTGGATACCGCTGAAATAGGTAAAACACAAGAACGCGTCGGCTCCCCATTTACCCAAACAGTACATGCACCGCATTGCGCGATACCACAACCATATTTAGTCCCTAATAAGGACAGATGATCTCTCAAAGCCCATAATAAGGGCGTGTTAGGATCTATATCCAGAGAAACCTTTTTCTTGTTAACTGTGCAATTGATCGCCATAATTTTATTTTTTCTTTATCAATTCTTTAATACGTAAGTTTCTAAATTTCAATGGTGAACCGTGTCCTAAAAACCCGATATGACCTGTTTTATTAAAAAGTCCAGGATGTTCTCTGTGATCCGCCGTCCCCTCTTTCGTTGCTAGGGCTATATCGCCATCAACGATAACCTCGCCATTCAAAATCACTTTAATTTTATTCCCTTGAGCAATTACCTCTTGTTCATTCCACTCCCCTAGCGGTTTTAAGAAACCAAGTTTAGCCGGGATTATTCCATAAACTGAACCATGGTATTGATAAGGCTGTAATTTTGCATAAATAGGTGCGCCATTATCCATAATCTGCAATTCCATGCCCACATAAGCTGCATCCCCCTCTAAAGGAGCCCGAATGCCTAGACCATTGTTTGCGCCTGGAGTTAATTGAAAATCAAATTTCAGATGGAAATCTCCGTATTCTTTTTTGGTATACAAATTACCTTTACCGCCTCGTTTAGGATCAATAACTAATTCACCGTTCAATGGAAAATAATCTGTGGTATTCCCCGTCCAATTGAACATAGATGAGCCATCGAATAAGGCCGTAAAATCAGCTTCCGGTGCGACATAAATCGGGTCTGGCTTTAATTCCTTGACATAAATATTGCGATAAACGATGTGATTGCCATGTGCCTGCAATTCGATCGCATCTTTCACGAAAATAGGGATTTTGCGATCCCAAAAATTCTCTAAAAGCACATTATCAACTACTAATTCGCCATTTAAGTAAACCGTTACTCGCTCGCCTTTCATAATAATACGGAAGGTATTCCATTCATTAATTGGGTTGTCAGCTACTTTCAACGGGTTCTTTGGGTTGATTTGGTTATTATATAATCCTCCTGAACCCACCTGAGCACCTACATTTGTACGAGAAATATCCCAAATCTGAACTTGAGGAGACCCTCTTAGGTAGATACCCGCATCCCCATCTTTCTCGATTTTCCAGTCCACATACATTTCGAAATCTTGGTAATCTTTCACAGAGCACAAGTTATCCCCATGACCCGTAAAATGCAGTTCTTCTCCTTTTGCCTCCCATCCTGCATTCATTACTTTATCTGCTTTTACCTGTAATAAGGCCAACGTATCTGCTGATAACAATCTACGCTTCACTGGATTAGCTACAAGGCCCTCCCATCCGCGTAGATCAGATCCATTGTACATAGTGTAAAAACCTCGCTCACTAGTGGCAATTCTTGAGGTAAACTTGAGTAAAACCTCAGACGTCTTTTCCTTTAATTCTGAGTTTGAAATTTGATTAAATGATTCTTGAACCCAATCCTTCGTCATTTGACCCTGGTATACGGGGTTCGATACAAACAACGACGCCAGCCCATCAGCAGCGACCTGACGCACATTCGGATCTTGCAATCCAAGATAAAGCGTCCGCATAGCTGACAACGAATTGCATTTCGCCAATCCTTTAAAGATCTGCTCCCGAGTTTCTAAATTCGTCGTTAAATCTAAGGCATTCCGGTAATTCAACACTTGCTGATCTACATTCTTGAACAGTTTCGC
>CAIVPV010000211.1 GCA_903907915.1 uncultured Cytophagaceae bacterium | reverse complement strand
GACGTACCCATACGAGCCGTACCCATTTCGTGAATACCTAAACCGATGTGTGTGCCTTGCTTGTTGTATGCGTTGATATTTTTGAAACCAGCTGCTTCTAACATAGTCGCTGCCTCGTTCATCATGTCCTCGCGCATTTGTAATTCGTTTTGGCCAAATTCAGCAGAGAATTCTAATACAGGTAAACCCCACATATCTTTCTTGTCGCTAAGAACGAAGCGGTTCTCTGGATTTGGAAGAATTTCTCCAAAACCTCCAAAACCAACGGTCCATTGACCAGGGTGTGTTAAGCTCTCTTTGAACTCAGCCCCAAAGCCATCCGCTCCCACACCACGGCCCCAACCTTCGCGACTTCCGCCACCTTGGTATCCGAAACCGCGTGAATAAGCACGCTTGTCTTTGCCCCAGTTTTGGAAACGAGGAATATATAAAGCATTCGGACGATTTCCGAACATGTAATCTTTCTCAAAACCTTCTACCGTTGCACTTGCACCCGCACCTAAGTGGTGGTCCATCACATTTCGGCCTAATTGATCTGAATCGTTTCCTAAACCATTTTGGTAACGAGCAGACTTCGAGTTCATTAAGATGGAAGTAGATCCGATAGCACCCGCGTTAACGAAGATGATTTTTGCGAAATATTCTTTCGACTCTTTCGTATTTTGATCAATCACGCGAACACCTTTTGCTTTTTGCGTAGCCTCATCGTAAATGATCTCCGCAACAATCGCATTGTGAATCATTGTTAAACGATTTGTGCGCATCGCTGCAGGCAAAGTCGCTGATAAAGAGGAGAAGTAGGCACCGTAAGGACAGCCGCGGCTACACTTATTACGGTAGTTGCAAGACGAACGACCTAAGTCTAATTGTTGTTTCGTAGGCTGAGTTAAGTGAGCCACACGACCCACCGTTACTGGACGGCCTAATTTCTTATTCACGGCATTCTTAAAGTGAACCTCCGGAGCAGTCATCTGCATCGCTGGTAAGAAATCAGAATCTGGTAACACGTCTAAGCCTTCGGCCTGACCTGAGATACCTGCAAACTTCTCTACGTAAGAATACCAAGGAGCTAAATCATCATATCCGATGGCCCAAGGAGTTCCAATACCTTCTTTTTCGTTCGCTAAGAAATCCTCGCGGTTCCAACGGTACGATTGACGGCCCCATAAAAGAGATTTACCACCTGTGTGGTAAGCACGGATCCAGTCGAATCCACCTTTTTTCTCGATATAAGGGTTTTGGGAATCATTCTCAAACATGTGACGAGTTTCCTCGTTCGCTGTATAACCAGTTCGCATGTTAGCCCAATATTCCTCTGCTGCCATATTCGTAGGACGACCACGGTGATTGAATTCCCATGGATTTTTCATCGCAGTTTCATAACCTTCGATGTGCTTGATCTCGCGACCGCGCTCTAAAACGGCTACTTTTAAGCCCTTTTCTGTTAATTCTTTTGCAGCCCAACCTCCGGAAATACCTGATCCGATGACGATTGCGTCAAATGTTTGGCCTTTAATAGCATCTATATTCAGATTCATTTTCTTCTAATTTATCAGATTAATACATGAAAGATTTTTGAGACGGCTTCATATCTGAAATCAACTCAAATTTGCCTGGAACTGGCTCATAAACGAAGGATGCTTGAACTCCTTTTTCGGAAGTATAGTATCCTAAAAGCGTTAATTCTTTCATCAATCTCCAGAATGGAACGCCGTTAGCCCCTTCTAATGTGTCCTTGTCAATGTTATCGCCTACTTTGATTTTCTTCTGAGAAAAGCTTTTCATTAAATCCTTCGTGTTTGATTCTAACAATTTTAACATGGCTACCTGACCTGCTGCTGATTGTCCTAAGAAATCAGCTTTAACTAAGTCATTGGCCCCTTTTAAAAAGCTGTATTGCTCTGGTTTTTTGTAGCAATCTTGTAACATCAACTCGATGAAAGCAGGAACACCTGCATCGATAGCGCCTGGGGTAGACGTTCTTGGAATAATATGTTCAGCAACTGCTGAAACGATTTTGCGTTGCACATCTGTTAGGCTGAAATCAGCTGCAATGATGGAGCTCTTACCGTTTCTCACATCCATGGCCAGTAAGGTAGGAGCTGTGAAAGCACCCCCTAATAACAACGCGATTTGAGAGATGGCATCTCTTCTTTTCATCATGGTATTTATGGTTAAATTGTTCTAGGTATTCGCCTAAAATGAGGCAGAAAACAAATTTAATGACAATCTTCATTATTCAAGGGCAAAATATAATTTTTTTCTTAAATTTCTATCATGAATAAACGCACTTTCCTAAAAGCATGCACTCTTTTAGGGGCATCAGCACCCTGGTTTTCCTATGCCAAAACCCAAACAGTCCAATCACTCGCTTCTGATGAAGATTTTTGGGAAGGAATTCGGGGCGGATACAAACTAAGACCAGACTATATCAACTTAGAAAGTGGCTATTATAATATTACTCCGGAGGCCACTTTGGAAAAATACTTCCAACACATTCGTACAGTCAACGCGCAAGGAGCGCATTATATGCGGACGGTGCAATACGATAATAAAAAGCGGATCGCAGCGCGT
>CAIVPV010000210.1 GCA_903907915.1 uncultured Cytophagaceae bacterium | reverse complement strand
GCAACTTCATTGATGGTGCCATCTCCTCCAATGGCTATGATTTTATGAGCACCTTCTGATACTGCTTGTTTAGCTAATGCTGATGCATGGTTTATTCGTTCCGTTAGCCAAACCTTTGAATCAGGTATTGCCTGTAGATTTTCCAATATTCGAGCCCTTTTTTTCGCAGAATAGGTTCCGGAATTAGGATTAAGAATAAAGTGAATCATCGGATTAATTTAATTTTCCACAAAAATAGAATCAAATTTTGGTTTAATTTTACAAAAAATGATCAATCTATGTTAGAAGTTGGAAACTCGTATGAGATCGAATTCTCATTTACACAAGAACAAGTAAATGAATTCTGTAAAATATCAGGGGATTTTAATCCTCTGCATTGGGATGAAGCTTATGCGGCTACGACTCCATTCAAGAAACCTATTATTCATGGTGCCTTAATTGCTAGCGTATTTTCTAGAGTGATGGGAATGGAATTTCCTGGTGAGGGAAGTGTTTATTTAAAACAAGTATCCGAATTTAAGCGACCTCTATTTGTAGGAAATACCTATAAAGCTAAATTTGAAATTATTACCACGAATCCGGCTAAGCATACGGCTGAGATTTCTACGCAGGTATTTGAATTAGAACGAGGTAAAATAATGGTTGATGGCATAGCTTCGGCCATGCACGCAGACCTCTTTTAAAAATTAGACATAAAAAAAAGCCCGATTTCTATCGGGCTTTTTTCTTCAAGAGGGGAAAATTATTTTCCTGAGTTTTTCTTGTTTTGAACTTCAGTACGAATTTCTTGTGCTAAAGTCTTCATTTGTTGTAAACCTCCTCTTACGCGAGTACCAGCTGCTTGATTTCCTTTATCGTAGAATTTTTCGAAATCTCCTTCTAAAGATAAAATTAAGTCCTTCACTTGTGCAAATCTACTCATGATAATTTGTTTTTTAGGTTGTGTAAATAATATTAGACTGTCTTTATGCCCTTATAGGGGCCTTAATAAGCGAAATTTAGTAAAAAACTTGTTGTGTGCAAATTAAATTCAAGAAAAAACAGAAAAAAAATGCAAAAAAATACAATTTTTACCTAAAATGCCGTTTAATCAATCAATTATTGGGCGTAATAGCCAGTTTTCAATCTTTTTTGAACCTCAGCAAAACAATCACACGTATATTCAATATCGGCTAAATTATGCGACGAGGTAGGAATGATACGTAACATGATTTGGCCCTTAGGAACTACAGGGTAAACCACAATACTGCAGAAAATTCCCATGTTTTCGCGTAAGTCTCTAACTAATTTTGTAACAGCCGTGATATCGTAGTCACCGTGAAGGAAAACAGGAGTAACAGGGGACTGTGTTTCACCGATGTCGAAACCTTTATCTTGTAGGCCTTTTTGTAATGCGCGAACATTAGCCCATAATTTTTCTCTTAATTCTGGATGTTTTTTAATTAACTCTAAACGTTTCATTCCTCCTATAACAAATGGCATAGGTAAAGCCTTGGCATAAGTTTGAGAACGCATATTGTATTTTAAATACATGATGATTTCCTTAGGGGCAGCAACGAAAGCACCAATAGCCGCCATCGATTTTGCGAAAGTAGAAAAGTATAAGTCTATACCTTCTGTACAATGTAGGAATTCACCTACACCTTTTCCTTTATCACCCATAGTTCCAAATCCGTGGGCATCGTCAACTAATAAGCGGAAATTAAAATCTTTTTTCATTTCCACGATTTTATCCAACGCTCCTACCTTTCCTGACATGCCAAATACTCCTTCTGTAATGACTAAAATACCTCCACCTGTTTCATTGGTTATTTTAGTAGCCCGCTCTAAGTTCTTTCGCAATGAATCCATATCATTGTGGTTAAACTTGTAGTATTGACCCATTTTTGCTTTGTGAAGTCGAATACCATCGATTAAACAAGCGTGAGATTCTGCGTCATATACAATCACATCTTTGTGATCGACCATGCATTCTACTAAAGACATAACACCTTGGTAGCCGTAATTCAATAAGAATGCATCTTCTTTACCTACGAATTCCGCTAACTGTCGTTCAAATTCTTCGTGTTCATCTGTGTTTCCAGACATCATACGGGCACCCATAGGGTAAGCTAAGCCGTATTTTGCTGCGGCATCCGCATCTGCTTTTCTAACTTCTGGATGATTCGCTAGACCTAAATAATTGTTTAGAGACCAGTTTAACATTTCTTTGCCCATGAAAGTCATTCGAGGACCTAATTCTCCTGTTAACTTTGGGAAAGAAAAATAATGATGGGAATAATGTGCATGTGCACCAATGGGCCCCATGTTATTAGCTACCTTCTCGAAAATATCCACTGTTAGTATACGTTTTGATTAAAAAATCTTTAAATAATCACAAAGTTAAATTATATTTTTATTAACGCAATGTTCAAAAATCATCGGATTCTATTAATTTGTCGTTTCATTTCAAATCGAACAAAAAATGCATAAGTTTTTACTCCTTTTAATTCTCCCATTTTTCATTTCCGCACAGACGACTAGCAAGCCTTTAGTAGAAGGAAAGCAAGGCATGGTGGTTTCTACGCATCCTGCGGCCTCTGAAATAGGTTTGGCCATATTGAAAAAAGGGGGGAATGCCATTGATGCGGCAGTAGCAGTTAATTTTGCATTAGCTGTTTGTCATCCTTCAGCTGGAAATATTGGCGGTGGGGGATTTTTAGTCTATCGAGATAAATCAGGAAATGTTAAGGCATTGGACTATCGGGAAAAAGCGCCATCTGCTGCTAATAGAGATATGTATCTAGATGCTGAAGGTAAAATCATTCCAGGTAAAAGCATGACCGGTATTTTTTCAGTCGGTGTGCCAGGAACGGTAGCTGGGATGCAAGAAATGCATGATAAACTAGGAAAGTTGCCATGGAATGTTCTTTTGCAACCTGCAGTGGAATTAGCCAGTAAGGGATTATCGCTTACCGAAAGGGAAGCTAGAGGGTTGAATCGTCAAAGAGTAGAATTTCTAAAGGAAAATCCAGGTAAGACCTATTTATTATCAGAAGAAGGAAAAGAATGGAAAGCAGGTGACCTTTTAGTGCAATCCGATTTAGCAGCCAGTTTAGAACGTATCGCACGCAAAAAATCATCCGGTTTTTATAAAGGCCAGACAGCAAGTTTGATTGTCAAGGAGATGAAAGGCAAGAATGGCTTGATCACTAAAAAAGATTTGAAGAATTACCAGGCTATTTGGCGTATACCTATTAAAAGTCAATACAAGAATTACCAGATCATAGGCATGCCACCTCCAAGTAGTGGTGGAGTAGCTCTAGCTCAATTATTGCAGATGGTAGCGCCATTTACCTTGAACAAATGGGGGCCTAGTTCGGATTCTACCATTCAGGTGATGGTGGAAGCAGAAAGACGTGTGTATGCCGATCGATCTAAATGGCTAGGGGATCCTGATTTTGTGAAAGTTCCGGTGAATGAATTAATTGACCCCATGTATACATCTTCTCGCATGGGTCAAATGAATTTTAACCAAGCGACGAAAAGTTCTGATATTCTAGCGGGAGTTTTTCCGGGTTATGAAAGTCCAGAGACTACCCATTATAGTATTGTAGATGGGGAGGGCAATGCCGTTTCTATTACCACCACGTTGAATAATTCATACGGAAGTAAGGTTTTTGTAGGAGGTGCCGGTTTTCTGTTAAATGATGAGATGGACGATTTTTCTGCCAAAGCAGGTTCTCCTAATCTCTATGGTTTAATTGGTTCGAAGGCGAATGAAATACAACCTAACAAGCGGATGCTTTCTAGTATGACTCCCACGATTGTGGAAGAAAATGGACAATTAAAGATGGTCGTGGGAACCCCTGGTGGCGCAACTATTATTACGAGTGTTTTCCAAGTAGTCTTAAATACCCTGGAAATGGGGATGAATATGCAGCAAGCGGTAGAATATCCCCGTTTTCACCATCAATGGATGCCGGATAAAATCACAGCCGAACCAGCGCGTTTTTCAGAGGATCAGCAAGGCCGATTAAAAGCAAAAGGCTATACTATTTCTCCGGTTTCGGCGATCGGACTGGTGGAAGGAATTTTAGTATTACCCAATGGGAACCTGCAAGGAGGCGCAGATTCCCGTGGGGATGATAAGGTGTCTGCTTATTGAAATAAGGACGCTACAAAATAGGCTGCTGCTGCTGCTGCAGCACCAATAGACGTTACTTTAAGAGATCCTATGATGGGATTTTGGCCTGTTACCTTGCTTTTAAAATAGCCAAAAATAAGTAAAGCTAAAATGGTTACTTCTGCTGAATATAGTAGTCCTTGTTCTGGTTTTTCAACATAAAAATAGGGTAGAAGAGGAATAAAACCCCCTACTATATAGGAAAGTCCGATGGTTAAGGCGGAATTTCTCGCGCGATTGGGATTAGGTCTTTCTAGGCCTAATTCAAAGCGCATCATGAAGTCTACCCACTTATCCTTATCTTTTGAAATACATTCTACTACGATTTCTTGCGCTTCTGGACTCAAACCGTAATCTTCGAATACTTCCCTGATTTCTTGCTTTTCTCTCTCTGGTACCCGTTCCACTTCCTCGTATTCGCGTCTTAATTCTGACTCGTAATGTTCTTGTTCTGTTTGGCCAGCTAAATATCCTCCTAAACCCATGGCAATGGATCCAGCTACAATTTCAGCAATACCTGCAGTCGTTACAATATTTGCGGATGCAACTGCGCCAGAAAGACCCGCTGCTAAGGCAAAAGGTACAGTTAGGCCATCGGACATACCGATTACGATGTCTGTAATGAAATCAGAACTCTTTAAATGTTGTTCGTGTAAATGATGATCGTGTGTATTCATAAATTATCGGATGCCGTGCATCATTCTTTTTAAAGGACCATTAGCAAGGCCAAACAAAATTACAGAGGCAATACCAGCCATTATGACAAATAAGAGGAAGAAATCATAGAGATTTTTGATCTCATAGCCTATGAAACTAGGGAAAACCGTTTGGCCGGCTACTGCTGTAGCGGGTGGTAATAATGCTCCCAGAGTTCCCGCTAAGGCATATCCGGCTGCGTTGGCTAAAAACCAAACCCCCATCAACAAGGAGGAGAATCGCTTCGGAGCTAATTTAGAAACTAGAGATAATCCGATCGGTGACAAACTTAGTTCCCCCATCGTGTGGAATAAATACATGATGAATAACCAAATCACGCCTAATTTATCCGAACCTAAATCCTTCACTTTCATAGCTATGATCAAATAGCCAATCGCTAAAAGCAATAATCCGATAGCTTGTTTGCCTGGTGAATTAGGTTCGATTCCCTTTTTCGATAAGCGAATCCAAAGCCAAGAAAAAGGAAAAGCTAAAATGATAATAAAGAAGGAATTGGCATTTTGGACAGAACTAGGTGGTAATTGCATCCCAAAGAAATTCAAATCCGTCTGCTGATCTGCGATAAAAGTTAACGATGATCCAGCCTGCTCATAAGCTGCCCAAAAGAAAATAACAAAGAAGGCCACAAAATACATGACCCAAATTCGATCTCTTTCTACTTTAGTTAATGTCTTATCTCTTAAAATCAGAAAGGCTAGACTAACACCTGACGAATAAATGACGGGATAAATCCAGTCTTTAATTGGATTAGCGACCTCAGTGATGAATAAATAATGAAAGCCGATAATTAAGCCAATAAATAAGACACTTGATATAATGATTGATTGGGTGGAGAATTCTGCTTTTTCCGTTTCAGAGCCCTCATTTTTTATTTCGCTAAAGGTAGGAGCTAAGCCTATTTCGCTACCATCAGGAGCTTTTAAAAACACGCCTTTTAACAGAATAAATAAAATTGATCCTACAAGCATGGCAGTACCTGCCGCGAAAAATCCCCACTTGAAAGCCTCGATAACTCGAACGCCATCCACTTTAACGTCCCCTAACCAAGGGCAAATAAGCATCCCTAGCATAGCTCCGGTATTTATACCCATATAAAAGATAGTGAATGCTGCGTCTAAACGGTTATCTCCTTTAGCATATAATTGTCCTACCATGGAAGAAATGTTAGGCTTAAAGAATCCATTTCCTAAAATCAAGAAAAGTAATCCACCCCACATTAAATTAGTTGCTAAATGTATATCTGAATTAAAAGTGCTCGCTGACGAGAATAATAATAATTGTCCGATTGCCATGGCAAATCCACCACCTATGATACTGTTTCGATTTCCGATATAGCGATCTGAAACGTAGCCCCCTAACATGGGAGTTAAATAGCTCAGGCCTAAAAATCCTCCGTAAAGGATGGCTGCTTCATCTTGTTTGAACGAAAGGGCGCTGACTAAAAATAGCGATAAAATCGCGCGCATTCCATAGAAGTTGAAGCGCTCCCACATTTCAGTGGAATAAAGAAAATAAAGTCCTTTAGGATGGGAAGTACTATTTGATGTCATATAGGTTTGATGAAATATTGATGACAAGATACAAGAATGTAATTTAATTTCGAGATAGATGTGAAACCTTTTTTGTAATATTGTCAATTCATTTCGTTAAATATCCTATGGGCAAAACAATCGCAATTGCAAATCAAAAGGGGGGAGTAGGGAAAACAACGACAGCCATTAATTTAGCTGCCAGTTTAGCTGCTTTTGAGTTTAAAACCTTATTGATTGATGCGGACCCACAGGCTAATTCAACCTCGGGTTTAGGTTTTAATCCGAAAGAGGTGAAAAATAGTATATACGAATGTATGGTGGGGCTTTCTAGTGTACAGGAAAGTATTTTGCCTACTGAGGTTCCTTTTTTAGATATTATCCCTTCTCACATCGATTTAGTGGGTGCGGAAATTGAGATGATTAATCTGAATAACAGGGAGCGTAAAATGAAGGATGCATTAGTAGCGGTGAAGGATTCATATGATTTTATCATCATGGACTGCTCACCCTCTCTGGGATTAATTACTATTAATAGCCTTACAGCAGCCGATTCAGTAATTATTCCGGTACAATGTGAATATTATGCCTTAGAAGGCTTGGGTAAATTATTGAATACGATTAAGATTATTCAATCGCGTTTAAATACCTCTCTGGTGATCGAAGGAATTTTATTAACCATGTATGATATGCGATTACGTTTATCGAATCAAGTGGTGAATGAGGTGAATACTCACTTTAAAAATATGGTTTTTGAGACGATTATTCCTCGTAATATTCGACTTTCAGAATCGCCTAGTTTCGGAGTTCCTGCCATCTTACATGATGCAGATAGTAAAGGGACGATTAGTTATTTAAATTTAGCGAAGGAAATCATTCGTAAAAATGGTTTACTGGTGACTTATCTAGGTAAAGATATATGAGTGCAAAGCAAGAAAGTTCTAAGAAAAGAACAGGTTTAGGTAGAGGATTAGGGGCCTTATTAGAGGATTCTGATGGAGGTGGCTTACAATCTCGTCATCCAACTGATTTCGCAGGAAGTCTGGAAGGAGTGAACCTGATGGATGAAATAGCTTTGGACTTAATTGAAACAAATCCATTTCAACCTAGGGAATATTTTGCGCCAGAAGCATTAGAAGAATTAGCAGAATCCATTCGAGTTCAAGGTATTATTCAGCCCATCACGGTTCGTCGTATTTCTGCCAAAAAATACCAAATAATTTCAGGGGAACGTCGTTTCCAAGCCACTAGAATGGCTGGATTGAAGACAATTCCTTCCTTTGTTCGAACCGCAGATGATCAGCAGATGATCGAGATGGCGTTAATTGAAAATATTCAACGGGAGAACTTGAATGCCATTGAAATAGCCCTTTCCTACAAGCGATTGATGGAAGAATGCGATTTGAAACAAGAGGATTTAGGAGCTCGAGTGGGTAAAAATCGTTCGACTGTGACGAATTATATGCGTTTGCTTAAATTGCCACCGCACATACAAGTAGCTATTCGGGATAATAAATTGTCGATGGGACACGCGCGTTGTTTGGTGTCTTTAGAGGATACGGCATTGCAAAATTCCTTGTTCCTAAAAGCCATGGCCGAAGATTGGTCTGTTCGGCGATTAGAAGATGCGGTGCGTCAATCAGGTAATATGGATGCCCCTACTGCTGGAGCGGGCACTGTTAAGATTTCTGCCCAAGAGATACAAGCTTGGCAAGCGTCCTTGAAATCATTTTTTAAAGCACCTGTTGCCTTGAAAATCAATGAAAAAGGGGAAGGGGAGATCAAATTAAGTTTTAAATCGAAGGACGAGTTATTAACAATTCTTAACAAAGT
>CAIVPV010000209.1 GCA_903907915.1 uncultured Cytophagaceae bacterium | reverse complement strand
GAATGGTTTTTTAATCTTTGCGATGTTGTATTGGTTAGTTCCTAGGATTTTCCAAACTAGCTTATATTCAGAGAAATTAGTCAAAGCACACTTTTGGATCGGAACAATCGGCATCGCCTTCTATGCCATTCCGATGTATATCTCTGGATTTACACAAGGAATGATGTGGAAACAATTCACAGCAGATGGAACCTTGCAATACGGTAACTTCCTTGATACCACTTTGCAATTATTACCGATGCACATGATGCGTGCATTTGGGGGTACTTTGTATTTAACGGGTGCTATATTAATGGCCTACAACTTATTCAAAACGATGGCAAAGGGAACTTTGTTAGCGAATGAGAAAGCAGAGGCTGCACCTTTGGCCATCATCGAAGAAAAAACAGAAAGTGATGTACACTGGCACCGTTGGATTGAAAAACGTCCTATCCAATTATTGGTGGCCTCTTTAGTGATGATATTGATCGGATCTTTGGTCGAATTAGTACCTACGTTTATGGTCAAATCAAACGTACCCACAATCGAATCTGTGAAACCCTATACATCACTCGAATTAGAAGGACGTGATATATACATCCGTGAAGGGTGCGTAAGCTGTCACTCGCAATTAGTTCGTCCGTTTAGAAGTGAAACAGAACGCTATGGGGAATTCTCTAAATCAGGGGAGTTTGTATACGATCATCCTTTCTTGTGGGGATCGAAGCGTACCGGTCCGGATTTGCATAGAGAGGGCGGCAAATACCCGGATTCATGGCATTACCATCACATGAGAGAGCCTAGTAGTATGTCTCCAGGTTCAATCATGCCGAATTATGCTTGGCTATTAGAACAAACATTGAATACGTCTCAAACCCAGGATAAGTTAGCGGCTATGAAAAAACTAGGCGTGCCTTATTCCACTCAAGAGGTAAGCAATGCGGTTAAGGACTTGAATACGCAAGCTAAAACCATCCAAGCAAATTTAGCTTTGGAGAAAATTAAAGTGAGTCAAGACAAAGAGATTATTGCTTTGATTGCCTACTTACAACGTTTAGGTACTGACATCTCTAAAAAATAAGATCATGTTTAAGCAATTTATATCGACTATCCCAGGAGCAGATAATTATATGATTTTCTCGCTACTGACCTTTTTCACCTTCTTCGTTTTAGTAGGCGTCTACTTAATTTGGATGGACAAAAAGCACCTTCTTGAAATGGAGCAAATGCCCTTTAACGAAGGAAATAAATTAAACGAGAACTTAAAATAATACTACTATGTCCGTTAATGTCGTTGAAATTTGGTTAGTAAGTATGATTCTGATGACTGGGATTGTCATTTTGATCGTAACGCTACAATTGCATGTGGCCTTGAAAAATATAGCTGAAAAGGCTACACCTGACTCCACTGAAAAATTGAGCTGGTGGGATGGCTTCACAGGCTTACAACCTTTGGAAAAAGAAAAAGAGTTATTGATGGATCATACACACGATGGTATCTCTGAATTAGATAATCCGACACCTCCTTGGTTCATGTACCTCTTCTATTCAACAATCCTATTTGCCTTGGTTTATGGATTTTATTACCACGTTTACCAAGATGGTAATATCCAAGAAGCAGAATATAAAACCGAGATGGCTGTAGCTACGAAAGAGAGAGAAGTATATATGAAGAAATTTGCTAACTCCGTGAACGAGAACAATGTGACGGTAGTAAAAGGGGCGAAGGATTTAGCAGAAGGTTCACAAAT
>CAIVPV010000208.1 GCA_903907915.1 uncultured Cytophagaceae bacterium | reverse complement strand
CCAACCGGAACGTGCAAACCCTCAGCAAAAATCGTTTCCTTATCCGCTTTCCCATCCTTATCTGTATCTTCAAGAATGATGATTTTATCGTTAGGTTTCGCATCCCCCGGCTTGTAATGTGGATAGGAAGGCATACAAACTACCCAAAGTCGGCCTTTATTATCGAAAGTCATTTGAACCGGTTTGGCCAAATTCGGAAATTCCTCTTCCGAAGCAAACAGCTCGATTTTATATCCCGGAGCTACTTTAATGGCATTTAATGCCTCATCACCATACAAGTATTTCAAGCTGCCGTTTTGATCCGGATTAAAATTCGTTTTAACGGGATCTAGCTTGCGCGTCTTCGCATCTGCGGCGGCCAGATCATACGGAAGCCCTTTGATTGCTGCTTGGATCGCAGCCTCCCGATTATCCGTCATTTGACGAATTTTTTCGATCTCAGCAGGATAATTATCTTGTCCAAACGGATTGTACCGGCGACCATATACGTGAACCCCATTGGGAATTTTAAAGTCGGTATGCCACATCCAGTTTTTCTCCGCAACGGCTGCATACACATCCGCTCTTTTAGATTCGATAGCCGTCGATTTCTTCCCAAACACTTGATCCGCAAGTAATAGCGCTAATTTTTTGTATCCCGCATCATTTAATTGAAACCCGTCGATAGTCAAATCCTCCGCTGATTCTGCATACCATTTTTTAGATGCATCAAACGCATTAATGAATAACACATTATTCTTCTCACACACTTCTTTCATCGCCTGTGCGTACAAAGTAATGTTTGCATTCTGAACCGTTCCGTTAGGTAAATCTATTTTTGCGCTTAAATCTTCGAAAGCCGTAGGAGAAACAATGGCTAGTTGAGGAGCAGAAACCCCATTGTATTTTTGTGCCAAAGTGTGCTTGATGAATGCCTCCAATTCTGCTTTGTATATAGCAATCGCAGCCTTACCTTCATAGGATTCGCTATATCCAAAAAAACCAATAATAATATCTGTTTTTAATCGGCTCATCCATTGATCATGTGTCTCTAGGTGGCCTTCACTTTGGGAGGGATTAGCAAATTCCGATTGAAATTTTTCCGCTCCCGGAAAAGCCCATGGCTTATTTCGAGCTGAGTGCGGTCGAAATCCCGGTGTATCTCCACCGTCGCACATATTGCGAACCATCAAATTAAAGGACGGGTAACGAAGATGTAATTCTGTTTCAAAATGATCATAATTGATCATGCGAGAGCCCAAATTGCCTCCTACTAATGCGATCTTCGTATTTCCTTCAATCGCTAAAAAAGTAGGCGCTTTTGGCTGAAAGAAGCTAATCGTAAAAACGGAGATTACGATAAGAATCAATCCGAGTTTAATTTTATGCGACATTTTGAATGCTTTTTATAGGTAAATAGGTTTTTCAAAGTATAAACTAAGTAAAAAAATTAATTCAGCAAAGAAATATTAAATTCAAGTGGAATCTGAATCAACTATTTGCGGAGAATTGCAGGTTTCATAACCCTGAGGTCCCGGGTTCAAATCCCGGTCTCGCTACATGAAAATCAAGGACTTACGTTAAATCGTGGGTCCTTTGTTGTTTTTGCGTGAGTGTTATATTTTATTCTTCAGAAATACCAATGTACTTTTTTAATTCAGTTT
>CAIVPV010000207.1 GCA_903907915.1 uncultured Cytophagaceae bacterium | reverse complement strand
TTTGATTATTGGAACAACTCAACTAATATCATCGCCTCTTTACAAACGCATAAGATGGGAACGATCGTTCACTCTTCCATTATAAAGCAAGATGCGAAGAAAGGCTTGCTAGTGGTTTCGGCTGATTGGATTGATAATGATGGTAAAGGCCAAAAAGTCTTACAAGAAAAGACGACTTATGTATTTTCAGGTACAGCAGATTCAAGAACGGTAGATCGCATCACCACATTAACAGCTGTAGCGGATCGGGTTTTATTCAAAGATGTGAAAGATGGAATGTTCGCTATCCGTGTCGCACGTCAATTAGAAATTCCTTCTAACAAGCCGGATGTATTTACTGATGCTCACGGAGTGGAGACGAAGGTTCCTGTGATGGATAATACGGGCGTGAGTGGAGATTATTTGAGCTCAGAAGGAGTGAAGGGAGAGGCTGTTTGGAGTACACGCGCTAAATGGATGAATTTGCACGGAGAAATGGACAATCACCCTATTTCAGTGACTATTTTTGATCATCCATCTAATGTATCTTATCCTAGCTATTGGCATGCTCGTGGCTATGGATTGTTTGCGGTAAATCCATTAGGAGCTAAGGTGTTTAGTAATGGAAAGGATGAACGTAATTTGACTTTGAAAAAAGGAGAGTCTGTTACTTTCCGCTACCGTACTTTACTATCTGATCGTTTAAATACGAAAGAAGAATTAGACAAAATTCAAGCGGAATTCTCTGCTGTCAACTAATTTCTAAGAAAATACTCTTATTTTTGTAAGGTATAAGGGGCTCTTGCAGCCCCTATTTTCTTTTTTCTATGCAATTATCCTTTTTAGGAGCCGCTAGACAGGTAACAGGAAGTATGTTTCTGTTAATATTGGATGACGGCTATCAAATATTAATCGATTGTGGAACGGACATGGAGCGTAAAATCGACTTCGATGAGCCAGTGGAGCAAAAATCTTTTTTTTCCTTTGATGCCTCACTAATTAATTTAGTGATTCTTACTCACGCACATATTGATCACTCAGGCAATATACCGATGCTTTATCGGGAAGGTTATGAGGGTCAAATTTTGTGTACGCCGCCCACCGCTGATTTATCAGAGTTATTGTTAATGGATTCAGCTAGTCTCCATTTACGCCGTTTACGCGCAGCGCAAGGGGAAAGTCGTAAAAAGCACAAGCAGATGGATCGCCTTTTGCGAAAGGGCGATTTATATCTTCAAAAAGATGTGGAGAATGCGCTGGAGAATTTTGTAACTCTTCAGTTCAATCGAAGATTTATTGTATTCCCCGGTTTAGAAATAACCTTTGTTCCAGCGGGGCACTTATTAGGTGCCGCGCATGTCCTTATTTCGGTTACGGAGAAAGGGGAGACGAAGAAAATTGGATTTAGTGGAGATATTGGTCGTGCGAATTATCCGTTGCACATTGACCCTCAGCCTTTTCCTGAAGTGGATTATTTGATTTGCGAAACCACTTATGGGAATCGTATTCATGCGGATAAAGATAGTCCGATGGATGCTTTGGGAAAAGTGATAAAAGAGATGTGCATCGATCGCCCAGGCCGATTAATTATTCCGGCTTTCTCTGTAGGTCGAACACAGGCTGTATTATATACCTTGAATAAATTAATCGAAGAGCGTAATTTTCCTGCAGTACGCGTATTTACGGATAGCCCGATGGGCCGCAGTTCGACTAAGATTTATTCTAAATATTTGTCCTATTTAAATCCAGAGGCTCGTGAATTTCATAAGGAAAATGAGGAGTTATTTGATGTGGATAATTTGATATTCCTTCAAACGGAAAAGGAAAGTAGGGCGATTCGTGATTACCGCGAACCTTGTATTATCCTTTCTTCTTCTGGAATGATTTCTGGGGGTCGTGTGGAGCAACATATTGCTGATAATATTTCTAATTCTTATGCTACGATTTTATTAATTGGTTATTCGGCTGAAGGGACCTTAGGTCGTCAATTATTAGCTGGAACTAATATGATTGTGGTAAAAGATCGAGAGTATAAGGTAAATGCCCAAATTCGTAAAATTGACGTATTCTCTGGCCATGCTGATCAGACAGGTCTATTAGATTTCGTGAAGCAGCAAAACCCGACGAAGTTAAAGAAAGTGTTTTTATCGCACGGAGAAGAGGAAAGTATGCTTGAATTTTCTGCGTTATTAAATGGATTAGGATTTAGTGATGTTATTTTGCCTCAAAAGGAAGAGACTTTCGAGCTTTAATTTTATTTTTGTATCTAAATTTGCCCTTTATGAGAACATTATTGGAATTCGAGAAGCCTATCGCTGAGTTAGAAGATAAATTGATTGAGATGCGAAAGCTTGCACTAGATAATAATGTCGATGTGACGGCTACTGTAGCCTCTTTGACAGATAAGATTTTAGAATTGAAAAAGGAAACATTCTCTAATTTGACGCGTTGGCAACGTGTTCAATTATCAAGACACCCAGATCGTCCCTATACGTTTGATTATATAGAGCATTTATGTGATGAGTTTATTGAACTTCATGGCGATCGTAATGTGAAGGATGATAAAGCCATGGTAGGTGGTTTTGGGAGTATTGATGGAGAATTATCCGTGATGTTTATTGGACAGCAAAAAGGTCGTAATACGAAGGATCGTCAGTACCGTAATTTTGGTATGCCTAATCCAGAAGGTTATCGCAAGGCGCTTCGCTTGATGAAGATGGCGGAGAAGTTCAATAAGCCGATCGTGTGCTTAATTGATACTCCAGGTGCTTTTCCAGGCTTAGAGGCGGAGGAAAGAGGTCAAGGGGAAGCCATTGCACGCAACATACGCGATATGTTTATGTTAAAAGTTCCTGTAATCTGTGTCATTATAGGAGAAGGAGCTTCAGGTGGGGCTTTAGGAATAGCGGTAGGTGATCGGGTGCTTATGATGGAGAATACGTGGTATTCGGTTATTTCTCCTGAATCATGCTCTTCTATTTTGTGGAGAAGTTGGAATTATAAGGAGCAAGCTGCTGAAGCTTTAAAATTAACGGCTAATGATATGTTAGCTAATAAATTAATTGATGGAATTATTCCTGAGCCTTTGGGTGGCGCACACCTTGCTCCAGAAGAAGCTGCCGCGACTTTAAAAGCGGTAATTAAGAAGGAGTTAGCTATTTTAAGTGCGATTGATCCTGCAACGCGTATTACTCAACGCATTGATAAGTTCGGTGCGATGGGACAGGTAATCGAATAAGATGGCGAAGGCTATTATTTTTGATTTGGGTAATGTCTTATTGCCTATCGATTTAGGTCTTACCTA
>CAIVPV010000206.1 GCA_903907915.1 uncultured Cytophagaceae bacterium | reverse complement strand
CTATTCAAGCATTACTAATCGATTCGGATGAGGAAATCGTAGCACAATCGCTAAAGGCCTTAGGCGATCTAAAGGCTTCTGGCGCTGAAGCTCAAATGATTCCACTTTTAGCTTCGGCTAATCCGCGAGTGGCCTTCTTTGCGGCTCAGGCAGTAGGACGCGTTCAGTCTGAAAAAGCTATCCCTGGCTTATTGAAACAAATTGAAAAAAATGGGGACAAAGATCTATATATCCGTCACGCGGCTGTTTTAGCTTTGAGCAGAATAGGTAAAGCAGAACCCTTATTAGCGTTACAAAATTCGCCCAATCGTTCTTTGCGCATTGCAGCTGTGCTTGTGCTGCGACGTTTAGCTCATCCTGGAATTCAGGTTTTCTTAGCTGATTCAGATGAATATATCGTAGCTGAAGCAGCTAGAGCTATTAATGATGACGAATCAATTCCTGCGGCTTTACCTGCCTTAGCCGCGACTTTAGCAGATACACGCTTAAAGGATGAGGTAATCATTCGTCGGGCTATTAATGCTTGTTTACGCGTGGGAACGGCAAAAGAAATTGATTTATTAATTGCCTATTCTGAAAGAACAGGAATTTCAGAAGATGTGAGAGCGGAAGCGATCGCCACCTTAGGTTCGTGGGCAAATCCATCTGTCATGGATCGCGTGGATGGTCGCCATAGAGGAGCATTGGATAGAAACCCAGCCGATGTAGTAGCCAGAATTCAACCTAAAATACCAGCTTTTTTAGCGTCAGAAAATCCGGACGTGTTAATTGCTACGGCTAAATTAATTGCTGATTTACAATTGAAAGAGTTTACGGATTCTCAAATCGAATTATTAACAAAACACAACAAATCAAAAGTAAAAGCGGCCTTAATTAACTCATTAGCAGATTTAAATACCTCTAAATTAGCCTATGTCCTAGAGAAAGGTATCTCAGATACAAGCAAAATTGTACGTGCTGCGGCTTTGAGTCACTTAAACAAAATTGAATTAACATCAAGCGAATTACCCGCCATTACTAAACCTATTTTTGAGAAAGGAACGCTTATAGAGCAGCAATTACTACTTCAAAGTATGGCAAAAATGAAAGCTGCTAACACCTCCGCTATTCTTGCTGATTTAATCCAAAGAATGGTGGACAATAAGCTTCCCGTGGGAGTGAAATTAGATTTAATGGAAGCTGTGGAAGCAACAAATGAAGAAAAATTAGTCGCTAAACTGGATGCACTAAAAGTAAAAGGAACTTTAACGGATGAGTTTAAAGAAGCCTTGTTCGGAGGCTCTCTCACGGATGGTAGAAATAACTTTAATTATAACTCCACCATTCAATGCGTTCGTTGTCACAATGTAGGTGGTGAAGGAGCTACGGTAGGTCCAAACTTAAAAGGAGTGGCGTCACGATTAACAAGAGAGCAACTTTTACAAGCTTTAATAGAGCCAAGTGCGCGTATCGCTCCTGGATATGGTAGTACTAATTTTGTTTTAACAGATGGGCAAGAAGTGTCAGGATCTGTCATTTCAGAGACAGCAGACGAAATTCAATTGAAAACAAACGATGCAGAACCATTACGCATTCCGGTGGCGCGCATTAAAACCAGAGAAAATCTACCATCAAGCATGCCTCCGATGGGTAGTCTAATGACAAAGAGAGAAATTAGAGATGTAGTGGAGTACTTATCCTCACTTAAGTAATAGTCCGGAGGACGACTAAGTCCGAAGACGTCTACATGAAATGATAAACCGCCCCACAAAAAGGCGGTTTATTTTTTTGTAAATAATCGATATCTTTAATGAAATTTAAACCTATGAAAAAACTATTTCTGCTATTAAGCTTGCCGCTTTTCTGTTTTTCACAAACAGAACTGTACCTAAGTCTTCCTAAACAGAAATCCTTTTTTCAAAAAAATGACGGGCTAGGATCAGATTTCATAGGAGCGAAAATTGTGGTACATCCAGAACAAAGCTTTCAAAGCATAGATGGATTCGGTTTCACCCTAACAGGGGGAAGCGCACAATTGATTCAACAGCTAGAACCCACGAAAAGAGCTGCTTTATTGCAAGAACTATTTGGCAAGAATGGAATCTCCGTTTTACGAATAGGTGTAGGGGCGACCGATTTAGATGCCTCTGTTTTTTCTTATGAAGACAAACCTCGAAAATTTAGCCTAGAACCTTCTAAAAACGATTTAATCCCCGTATTACAACAGATAATAGCCATCAATCCGGCGATAAATATCATGGCGACACCCTGGTCTCCACCGATTTGGATGAAGGATAATGGGGAAAGTAAAGGAGGATCCCTTTTAGAGAAATACTATATTACTTACGCGAATTACCTAGCTAACTATATTCAGGCGATGGCGAAAGAAGGGATTTCCATATGGGCTTTAACACCCCAAAACGAGCCACTGCATCCCGGAAATAATCCCAGTATGTTGATGACTTCTGAAATGCAGGCAAAATTCATAAAAACAGCTTTGGGACCTATATTCAAAAAACGGAATATCACGACCAAAATCATCGTCTACGATCATAATTGCGACCATCCTGAATACGCAATCGATCTTTTAAATGATCCAGAGACTAGAATATATGTCAGTGGTTCTGCCTTTCATTTATACAATGGCGATATTTCTGCCTTAAGTAAAGTGAAAGCAGCACACCCAGATAAAGACCTCTATTTTACAGAACAGTGGACAGGCTATAAAGGTGACTTTTCGGGTGATTTCATGTGGCATGTGAAGAATGTAATTTTAGGCGCTGTAAATAACCACGCTAAAACGGCCATTGAATGGAATTTAGCGAATGACCCGACCTATGGACCTCATACACCAGGTGGATGTACGGAATGTTTAGGTGCTTTAACCATCTCAGGTCAGGACATCATTCGAAATCAATCTTATTATATTGTAATGCAGGCGGCACGTTTTGTGCCAGCTGGATCCATACGTCTAGGCCTAGAGGTGCCTGAAGGTATTCAGGCAGCTGCATTTAAACGTCCAGATGGGAAAATAGCCATCTTAGTTCAAAATGAGGGCCGCAAGAAAAATATCACAATTGAAAAACTAAACCTAGAAATACCAGCTGAATCAGTCTTAACTATCATTCTATGAAAACATTTAACATTAACCGCAGACATTTTATGAAGGGAGCTTCGGCTGCTTTGGCTATGTCCACTTTTGGCGCTTATGGATTGGATTTAGTGAATCCAGATCGACCTTACCGCGTGGCCTTAATCGGTACCGGATGGTACGGTAAAAGTGACTTATTCCGATTAATGCAAGTGGTTCCCGTGGAGGTGGTGGCACTTTGTGATCCAGATCGCAATCAATTAACGGAAGCGGGGAAAATGGTAGCTGCTCGTCAAAAATCACGTAAAACACCCAAACTTTACGGTGATTACCGCCAATTATTGAAGGAAAATGAATTAGATATTGCCATTGTAGGAAGTCCAGATCATTGGCATGCCTTACAAATGATTGATGCGGTGAAGGCTGGGGCACACGTATATGTCCAAAAACCAATTTCAGTCGATATTTTAGAAGGGGAGGCGATGGTAGCTGCCGCTCGTAAATACGGCAAAACGGTTCAAGTGGGTACGCAAAGAAAGAGTACGCCACACTTAATTCAAGCGAAAAAAGAGATTATCGATAAAGGACTTTTGGGTAAAGTAGCCCACGTGGAAATGTATTGTTATTACCAAATGCGTAATAACGGAAATCCTCCTGTTCAGGCTGTTCCAGACTATTTTGACTATGAAATGTGGACTGGACCAGCGCCTTTACGTCCCTATGATGGCTTGCCACATACGCGCTGGTGGAGAACTTTTGAAGAATATGGTAACGGAATCATGGGGGATATGTGTATTCACATGTTCGATACGGCTCGTTGGATGCTCGGTTTAGGCTGGCCTAATCGCGTGAGTTCAGAAGGAGGAATATATGTCCAAAAAGAGGGCAAATCAAACATCGCCGACACACAAACTGCCGTATTTGAGTATAATGGACTGAATTGTGTTTGGCAACATAGAACCTGGGGAACTCTTCCGGACCCTGAATATCCTTGGGGATTGACTATTTATGGCGAAAAAGGAACGCTGCGGATGAGCACCATGAAATATGATTTCACACCCACGGATTCGAAAGCAGAAAAACTACACATGGATGTGGTGTATGAAAAAGAGAAATATCCAGAAGATTTAAAGGAAGATCGCATCGAATTAAATGCAGCGCCTGCTACACGCGGACACATGCTTGATTTTTTAGCGGCGATTGATAAAGGTTCAAAACCCCTTGCAGATATTACAGAAGGCCACATTTCAACGGCATCCTGTATTTTAGCCAACCTATCCATGAAATTAGGACGACCACTTTCTTATGACCCTGGAACCAAAACCGTTTTAAATGACCCCGAAGCAACCGCCTTACTTGCTCGAAATTACCGTGGACCTTGGAACCGAAACATGTTAAACTAATGAAAAAGCTGATTCTTCTTGCCTTATTGGCCTTTCCT
>CAIVPV010000205.1 GCA_903907915.1 uncultured Cytophagaceae bacterium | reverse complement strand
TTGCTCTCAATATAATTTCGTTGTATTGTTCTGGCGTATTGTACCAACCCTTATATGTAAAAACATATTCCTGAGACTGCGCAGTCTTGCCAGAGCTCAGTCCAACACGACCTGGACGAGCTAGTACACTCTGCTCATCTATTGATTTTAATACCTCTTTTGATGATATATTGTAGGCCCTCATGCGTTCTGGATTCAACCAGACACGAATGGCAAAGGAGCGACTACCAATAGCTTGCGCAAGACCCATCCCTTTAATACGTTGTAATTCAGGAAGAATAAAGGTATTCGCATAGTTAAAAAGAAACTTTTCATCCACCTTATTGTCTTTGCTATAGAGGTTAAGGTACATTAACATACTAGGCTGCATTGGAGAGATAATCACTCCTTCTCGTTGAACAAGTGGAGGAAGATTAGTCATTACCTGGTCTACTCTCGATTTAACTCTTACAGCCGCGAGTGTTGGATCTGTACCCGGCTCAAAAATGATCTCGATACTTGCTTCACTCGCGCTTGTAGCATCAGAAAGCATATACTGCATGCCCTGTACACCATTGATAGCACGCTCTAAAATGGTTAAAGTAGATTTTACCAATACGTCTGCATTGGAACCAGGGAATTCTATAAAGATGTTTACCCTAGGTGGAGCAATCTCTGGAAATTGTGCAATCGGAGATTTAGTGATTGCAATGAAACCCAAAAATACAATTGCCAATGATAACGCAATTGCTAGTACAGGTCTTTTTATAAAGTTTTTAAACATTATTGTTTATTTTATCTTGCCATTATTCGGCGTGAATATTTCTGATTTCTGCCAATTCTTTTTTCAATGAAACGAAGTTGAACTTAATTTTTTCGTTATTTTTTACCTTACCCAATCCTTCCAAAAGAATTTTATCAGTTGATTTAAGTCCAGAAGCAAGAATATAGAAATGGGGAATTTCTTGCGCTACAGTAATCTCACTAGACCTAATGACGCCATTTGCATCCACTAAATACACGTACTTCTTATCAAGCACATCAAATGTAGATTTTTGTGGAACTAGGATGGCATTTTTTAATTTAAGAGGCATCATGACAGTACCTGTTTCCCCATGTCGAAGTATTCCTTTTGGATTTTGAAAGGCCGCTCTAAATGCAATATTGCCCGTTTCGTTATTGAAATCTGCTTCGATTGTTTCCACATAACCAATCGTTTCAAAAATTGCTTTATTGGCCATTTTTAATAATACTTTTTGCTGGTTTTTGGATTGCACTTTTTGGATATAATCCAAATATTCAGATTCTGCTACGTTAAAGTAAACCCACATTTTACTATTATCTGAAAGACTAGTAAGTTGTTCACCTTCTTCTATTAAGCTTCCAAGTAGCGTATGAAATTTGTCCATATTGCCATCAAAAGGAGCACGAATTTCAGTGAACCCCAGATGCGTTTGGGCGAGTTGTAATTCTGCCTTCGCTTTATCTAACTTGGCTTTCGCCATGGCTAATTCGTTTGCAGATACTACATTTTCATCTGCTAGCTTTTTTGTGTTTTTATATTCAATCTCAGTGAAATTAAGTTCTGCTTTTGCTTTTCCAACCTCAGCCTCATATATAGCTGGCATAAGCTTAAACATCAGTTGCCCTTTTTTTACCATTTGCCCTTCGTCTACAAATATCTTTTGTAGATATCCTTTCTCTTGAGACCTAAGTTCTATGTGATTTGCAGAATGAATTTGAGCAACGTATTCTTTATAAATAGTTGTATCTATCTGGATGGGGCTAGTAACAGCAAATGTCGTTTCTTTTTCTTTTTCAACTTCCTTTTCTGCACAGGAAGTAAAAAGTAAGATAGTTGCAGCAATAGCTACGAGTGGGAACCCTTTCATTAATTTAATTTGAATGGTGATATAAAAACAATAGTAGATACATATAAACAAGAGATTGCTTATATGTTATGACGCAACTTTATTGCGGCAGAAAAAATAAACTTAAGATAAGTCGCTCTTCCAGGAATGGTAGAGCACAAAGAAGGGAAGTTCCGCTTTGCTAAGATTAGCAAAAGCTAACCTTAAGTAAAGCGTATTCGTTAATACGGAGTAATTATTTGCAATGAAATTACTTGTGAGCGCTGCTCTTAAATAGACTTGCTCGTTTTGAACTTCATCTTCTTCAAATTCTACAAATAGGCCAATTTGATTTTGATGATGCTCTACGGACGTTTTTTCTAAATAGCTATTTTGGATAGTACCTGAACGAGATATTGAAAGTTCGGGCGTACTTTGAGCATTTGCAAAAGAAAAATGCTGAAATAAGCTTATAAAAATGAGCAGGCCAATAAAACGTAAATTGACTTTTTTCATTAGTTTCAGGCCTTTGCTGTAATGCATTGTTATAATTGTATTCTTAATTTGAATGCAAACGCAATATTACGATAGAATTATAGTTTGGCCAAATATATCTGAGTATTAATTAAAGATCAATCGATTTTATCGAACACCGTCTTCCAAGAACGTTCTTCCTTCCAAATGTTCGATTTTGCTTTGGCCAAAACAGCAATAGATTTACCATCGTTGCTCAAGTTCCAAACCTCAGTCACATCGGTATAGGCTTGTTGTTTTACATTGACCTTATAAGGAGTGCCTGTGATAAAATAGGCAATCGATCGAATGGTCATGGTTTGGCCACCATTGGACAAATGGACAGAAAACGCCTTTCTGTTTTCTTTGCTAAGACTAATTTGTCTAGTTTTCCCATCGAAGATCAGCTTCTCCCGACTTTTAGTAGATGCTGCGTCTAAATCTGGATTTTCTATGGTTAAAAAATCTGCCTGTTCTACGATTTTCATACTTTTAGCAGCCATTCGATCGCCCGCGTCATAGGAGCAAAAAATATTGCCGCCTATGCTGATGGCCTCCTTGGCTTTCCACTGGCCAGAAAAGTTCGCGCGTTGAGGGGCATTTTTTTTCTGCGCCTGTACGGAAATATAAATTACCCCGGTTAGTAGAATAATGAGGGAGGCTAAAATGAATCTTTTATTTTTCATAAGGCAATATTAGCGTTATTTTCAGTCTTTTACAAAGTCAAACCCCTACTCAGGGCCATTCCACCTGCGTATCTTTCCAAGACTTTGTATTTGCCGATTCAATCACCGCTTCGCAAACCCGCTGTGTCTGTAATGCGTCTCTAAAGGTGGGGGCACAAGGCTTATTTTCACCTATAGCTTTTAAAAAATCAGCCGCCTGATGAACAAAACTATGTTCATACCCAATAATTAAACCAGGCACCCACCATTTATCCATGTAAGGCTGGTTGCCATCTGTAACCAAGATGGATTTCCATCCCCGCGTTAAATCATCATCCGCATGATCAAACATTTCTAAGCGATTTAAATCATGTAAATCCCAGCGCAAGGAAGCATGCTCCCCATTTATTTCAAACGTATAAAGGGCTTTGTGGCCACGCGCATACCTGGTAGATTCAAAAAGGCCTAAAGAACCATTGCCAAAGTGGCAATGGAAAATGCACGCATCATCAATGCCTACTTTTTTCACGGCGCCCGAACTAACGTGAACCCGTTCTTTTATGAAGGTTTCCGTCATCGCGGACACATCCGTAATTCCGCCATTTAACCACATGGCCGTGTCAATACAGTGGGCTAATAAATCACCCGTAACTCCAGAACCGGCTGCGTCCACATCCAATCGCCAAGTTCCTGCGCCTCCCTGTGGTAAATCAGGCGAAATAGTCCAATCTTGAAGGAAATTAGCCCGGTAGTGAAATATACGGCCCAGTTTTCCCGAATCTATGATTTGCTTAGCCAAACTAACCGCAGGTAAACGTCGGTAATTATACCAAACCGTATTCGCCACGCCAGCTTTCTCGATTGCGGCCACCATTTGCTCTCCTTCCGCCAAGGTGCGAGATAGGGGCTTCTCACATAAAATCATTTTTCCGGCTGCAGCTGCGGCAATCGCGATTTCAGCATGTGTGTCGTTTGGTGTACAAATATCCACCGCATCGATGTCATCGCGGGCAATTAATTTTCGCCAATCGGTTTCATAAGAGGCGTATCCCCATTGTTCTGCAAAAGCTTTCACACTGGCCTCGTTCCGCGAGCAAACGGCTTGTAAAACAGGCTTGCAGGTAAGCTCTGGGAAAAAATTAGGGACACGGTTATATCCGTTAGAATGGGTTCTACCCATAAATCCGGTGCCAATTAATCCAATTCGTATTTGTTTCATAGGGTATAGGTTTATTATGACCAACCATGTGCCTTACGCACGTCGATCATGGCCGCTAAAATATCATCCCAGGTTTGTTGTTGCTCCATAACGGAGTTGCTGAACATACAGCCGTCCCAACAAATATGCTTGAACGCTTTTGTTAATTGTCCATCCGCATCTCTTAACCAGAACCCTGCATCTTCAGCGATGTTCAATTTCCCATTAGGATCGGTCGCTTGACAGTGGCGACCCGTCTTATCATGACTTCCAGTTCCATGAACCGTACCGTCATTTTGAGCCACGTGAAAATCGATTGTCCATGGGCGAAGAGCTGCCGTCAATTCTTTTAATGACGCTTTTAATATCTCGCGATTTTCCCAGTTATAATCAACCGGTAAAATTCGGTCTTCCGGGCAATTATAACCCATCGTGTAGAGTAAGGTATGGGACATATCCGCTTGAAATCCAATGTTAGGGCGATCTACGGCTTCTAATGTTTGAATCATATTCCGCCAAGAGTGCATGCCTCCCCAACAAATCTCTCCTTCAGCAGCCAATCGCTCACCGAAATCTGCAGCTACATCACATGCACGCTGGAAGGTATCCACAATTAACTTAGAATTACCTGTAGGATCTTTGGCCCAATCAGCCACGCCCGCAGCAGAATCAATACGAACGATGCCATTCGGACGAATGCCTAATTTGCGCAGTTCCGCACCTATTTCACAGGTTTTGCGAACCATGTCCACAAACGTATCGCGCGCGTCTTTATCCCCCATCGCATTCCCTGCCCAAATAGGAGCCACTAAACTCCCAATTTCTAAGCCATGAGCGGCCACTTTATCGGCTAGGGCTTTGGCGCCATCTTTCCCACTTTCAATGTCGAAATGAGGAGGTAATAACCCAATATCAACGCCATCAAACTTAGTGCCATTGACTTCTGCAGCAGCTGTCATGGCGAGCATTTTATCGAGTGAAATAACGGGCTCTGAATCGGGACCTTTGCCTACAATTCCGGGCCAAGTAGCATTGTGTAATTTAGGATAAGTAGTCATTTTAAAAATAGGTTAAAATTTTAAATCTGGGTTCGCTGGACCAAAATGTTTCAACATAACAATCGGGTCAGTAGAAGAATAATTCGTGATCTGAACACCGGATTTCGCGGCAGCTTCTGTGACAAAAAATTCATCGTTGGTCAATTGTCCATACCGAATCATGGCCGGAGTCTCGATATTCCAGACCCCCATTTTACCATGTCCTTGCATCATAATTAAACCATAAGCGGCTGCATCCGTGATGGTAACTGTTTGGCCAGGAAATACCGTTAATTCTTTCGCGCTGAACGCGTCTGATCGGTAGCAAACCCATTTTTCTGAGTATCCCGCTGCCGCCATTTCAGCCTCATCCCGCACGGGAATCGGTTGCATAAAACGTGTTTCTAATAAATTCGGGTTGGTATTTAATTCCCAATCGATGACCTCCATTAATTGATCATAATTCCCAATGTCCTTTTTGGGAGTACCATTCCACAATAACTCCTCTGGAATGACAGCCTCATTAACCAGCGACTGATACATCGCAAAAACATCGGATGCTTTTTGTGGCTCATACGTACACATACTACCTGGCGCGTGCAACATCCCCGGAGGAACATCCCAACCCGTCCCAGGAATCAACGGAAATGCTTGAGAATACATGGTGATTTTGTTATCCCCTTTTGTGAAGTTCATCAAACACTCTTTGATTTGTTCCTTCGTCGTACCAGGAGCAATGCCAAAGAACGTATACGGGAAATCCCCTCCATGATTATTTAATTGCGGGGGGAAATAGTAGGCCTCAGGCTTCCCTAATTGACCTATCTTAGCGGCATGCTCATCATTATGGTGAATGTGGTGAGGCAAAGGCCCCATGTTATCAAAAAACTTCGAATACATCGGCCAAGATTTGTATTCATTCCACAAACGATCGCCGATCACTTCGCCTTTCAATTCTTCGATTACATCAATCAAAAGAAGCTGCTCTTCTTTCCCACCGTCGGAATAAACAACGGCACTTAGGCCTTCATTTTCCCCGGTCAATGGACCATTTTTAGCAGGGGTCGTTGACGATAACCAACGTTCATCGATTCCACCACGGGCACCACCCAGGACGTAATAATCATCTGGATGTAATTTAATTCTTCTCCCTGGTACACAAAAAGACCTCGGTACCCAAGTAGGCGCAAGCCGTAAAATTCCTTTTCCTTGCGCCAGCGCTTTAGCTGCATTATTGCTCATGTCGTCATTTTATTAAATGTAAAAAATCTATATCTTCTTTCGACTTAGGTAAATTAGGCGCTAAAATAGTCAGCGTCAACGTTATCTCTTTTTTCTCCCCGGGGGCCAGCCTAGTTAAGGTGTTTGATTCCCGCGCAGCTTTTTGGCCGATGGGCGGGTTAGTCCCGGGTTCAATTCCTGTGACATATTCCTGTTCTGCAAAATGGTGCCAGTTAGTCAAACAAGGTAATTCGCGTTTATCAAATGTGATGCGCAGGCCTAGTTCTCTTTCTTTGTTCCAAAGTCCACAATGAACTTTATGCTCGGCATCAGCCTCGGGATCAATGAAAATAACAGATTCTCCGTTTCCTTTATGAAGCTCAAGCGGCTCGGGGCACTTTTTTATGTTCTCAACGCCCAATAAGTTTGGATCTGACGCGACGCGGTGCGTCCCTTTCCAGATAATATCCGTGCCTTCATTCACCAATGGCCAACCGAAATTAAAATGATATAAAAGCATCAGTGGCGCAGCGGTGTTCCCTTCGTTAATTATTTCGTCATGGATTTGTAAAGCCGCTTTGCCTAACTTGCCCGAAATAGTGCGCTTAAGCGTTAGGCATGGCCCAAAAATGGTATGTTGGCGTATAATCCCCGTAATCGACATATCCAGCGAGCCACTCCGTAAGTCGGGCTGAATGATGGATACGATTTCTGCAGGCAAATTTCCTATGTGACCATGAACTCCGCGTTCCCCTGATTCATCAGATTCCGGGCCACCCACATGATCAAGTCCACAGGTAGCCAGCAGGCCGCCACCAAAAGTTCGTAGCCAATCAATCCCGTGATTCGACATAGGCTGAGGGGCCGTAATTCCCACATGGCTAATCCAAGCAAGGCTATGTTGGTTATAGAACGCATCCGCGATGTCCATGGCGCGGTCAATGATCACTTTATATCGGAAACCTGTTCCGGTATCAATCCAGGCAATTCGAACACCTCGACCCGCCCCATTATCTAAAATGGACGTTTCGATGCCTCCTAATTGTCTGTGATTCGATATTTTACCGGTCCAATCTGACATGTTTGATGCGCTTACTTCTTTTTAAATATAGCATTACTCTCACTTCCACCCGCCATTAAATAGGCCATTAAGTCTTTTAATTCTTCAGCATTTAGACTATTAATTAAACCGGGTAACATACTGGAAACAGGGGAGTATTTCATTGAAATGACATTTTTCTTCAAAATCTTTTCCACCTGATCCGGTGCATAAGGATTTTGAGAAATGTAATAGGCCATTTTATCCTGATTGGTTAATCGGCCTATCACCGAAGTTCCATTGCGCAGCATAAATTGTGTGGCCGCATATTGATCTGAAACGGTTTTGTTTGGATTAATGATGGACTCTAACATATCTTTTTTCGAGAATCGCGTGCCTAAATTAGTAAGATCTGGTCCTACATTTCCGCCGCCTTCGCTTCCAATAGCATGGCAACGAATGCAGGTGGTCGCGGCATACATCGATTTCCCGTTTTGGAAATCACGATCTGTTAACGGAGCATCTAATAAACCCACCGCATCCTCTAACTTCCATTGCTTTCCGGGGCCTTTCGGGTAATTGATATCCATTACATCATTCCCACTCGCAGATAACATTTCTGCGCCGCCTAATTTGTCGTAGTAAGCGCGCTTACTTTCAGCGACATTCTTCAAGGCTAATTTTCGCGCCCGATCAATGAATCCCACATAACTACGTCCGCCAGAAAATTGGAATGAATTTTTAAACCACTTGAAATAACGTTCGTGTAATTCGGGAGTCCAATTATTTTTAGCGGCGGATAACATCGTCGCCATGTAGGTTTGTTGGGCCGGCGGAATTTTCTCTAACATCTTAGCAATATCCGTTCCGTATTGCGGGTTACGCATAATCAAATCTGCGGATGAAGTGGCCGATTCCACACGGTATGCCGTTGCACTAGCTGTGTCCTTTGTCTCCATTAATTTTAAGGTCCGCTCAATGACTTTAGGCGCCTCTAAAGGAATAAGTAAGCGACTTAACGCTCGGTCCATATTCATGCGGTTTGAGGGATATTTGGCATCAAACTTTGCAATGATTTTAGAGGCCATCGATGCGTCCGGCATACCTAAACGCAACATCGCTAATTCGTAGGCACGCAACACGTCTAGCGTTTGAGCTTCCGTGAATGCTTTGTTATCAATCGCCAATAAAGCGGCGTAAATCCCAGATTTATATTCGGGCTTGCTTTGGCGAATCAGACCGATAAGCGCCTGCGTTGCGGCAATCGGATCTTTTTCCGACATAGCTTTATCTTTCCATTCAGCAACAGGCTGGTGCTCTAATGCCATACGA
>CAIVPV010000204.1 GCA_903907915.1 uncultured Cytophagaceae bacterium | reverse complement strand
TATACGGCTCCAGCTAATGCTTATAGTGCAAATGATTATGGTCTATATAACATGGCTGGAAATGTGGCCGAATGGTGTGAGGATGCATTTGAAGAAAATGCCTCAGCAGTGACTTGGGATTTGAACTCAATTAACCGAGATGCCAATAACCCACGTAAAGTGGTTCGCGGTGGATCTTGGAAAGACATTGGATACTATTTAGAGACCGGTACACGTACCTTTGAATATGAGAAAAATAAAAGATCCTATGTAGGATTTAGATGCGTGATGCGTTATTTAGGCCGTCCTGCATCCAGATAAGTTAAATAAATCTATTATTAAGAATCAACAAAATGGAAAAGTCGATTAATGTAGTTGCTAGTTTTGGTGCGGCAGTCGTAATTGTAGGGGCACTATTTAAAATTTTACACTGGACAGGTGCGAATGAGATGTTGATGGTGGGTATGTTTACAGAAGCCATCATCTTTATTTTGTTTGGTGTGCTTTATTTAAAGTCAGTTCCGGATAAGCAATATGATTGGGAGAAAGTATATCCTGAATTAGCAGGGGAAGCTCCACGTCCAGCCGCAGCTCGTCACACGGGTGATGTTCCAGGTTTAGATGCAGACGCAGTGGCTCATTTGACTAAGAGTTTAAAATCATTAACTGATACAGCGAATAGCTTATCAGAAATTTCTAAAGCAACTGGAGCAACACAAGATTTTGTTAAATCATTGAATTCATCAGCAGAATCTTTAGGCGGCTTAAACAAATCTGTTTCAGAGGCAACTCAATCATTAGCTACTATCACGGCTTCTTCGTCTGAAGCGGCTAAGTATACCCAAAACTATGCGAAAGCAGGGGCTTCATTAGAGAAATTGAATTCAGTTTACGAAGCTGAAATTCAAGAGGCTAGCAAGCATATGAAAGCAATTAATGGCTTCTATAGTAATGTAAATACAAGTGTAGAACACATTGCAGGTACTCAAAAAGATGCGGAATTATTCAAGGCAGAATTAGCTAAATTGAATGCTAACATTCAGTCGTTGAACCAAGTTTATGGTAGTATGTTAACAGCTATGAAAGGCTAATTATGGCAAGTTTAAAAGAAACCCCCCGGCAGAAAATGATCGGGATGATGTATTTAGTATTAACGGCCTTGCTCGCGTTGCAGGTTAGTGATGCTTTATTACAAAAATTTGCCCTATTAAATAGTAGTTTAGAACAGGCAAATCAATCATCTCTGAATAAAAGTAAAGGTATGGTGCAAGGAATTGAGTCCCGAATTAAGGACCTTCCTAATCCGGCAGCCTACGCAGAAGTATTGAAAAAAGCGAATGATGTTAGACGAATTACCGATGCGTTAGTGAGTCACATTGAAAATGTTAAAGGAAAAGTATTAGAAGCAGGTGGAGGGATCGATCCGGAGACAGGAAATATCAAGAACCCGAAAGAAGAAGAGAAAGTCTATGAATTAATGGTAGGTGGTGCTAAACAAGGGGAGGCTTATAAGTTACTTCCTATGTTTGATAAGTATACAAAAGACTTATTATTAGCGGCAGATCCAGGCACGAAATTCCCCTCTTTAGCTCTCGATGGTAAGGATGATCCTTTAACTAGCAGAGACGCGAATCAATCGAGCAAAGATTTTGCTGAATTAAATTTTGAAACTACGCCTGTAGCGGCTGCATTAGCGACCTTATCGCAAAAGCAATCAGAAATTCGCCGCTATGAAGCTGAAGTATTGAATCAATTAGCAGGAAAAGTAGGTGCGAAGGAGATTAAATTTGACAAAGTATTTGCGCAAGTTTCGGCTAATGCTAATACTGTTGTCGCTGGAATGGAGTATCAAGCCGAAGTGTTTATCGCAGCTACTTCTAGCGGTTTCACCCCTCGCATGAGTCTAAATGGAGGAAATCTTCAAGTTGTAGATGGACGTGGGCAAATAAAATTCAAGACTTCGGGTGGAGGATATGATGCAAATGGCCTATCTAAGAAAACCTATGTAGCCTCTGTTTCCTATATGAGCCCTGAGGGTCCTAAGACGGAATCAATTACGAAAGAATATTTTGTTTTAAAGCCTACTTATAATATTGAGACAGGTACATTACCTGCGCTTTATTTAGGCTGCGCAAATCGTCTAAGTGTGGCGAGTGCTGGTTTAGGAGCACTTTGGAACCCAAGCTTTACTGCAGAAGGTGGTGAAGCTATTGCAGGTGCTAATAAAGGCAAAGTAACAATCGTACCCTCTTCATCGACGGTTACCTTAAATGTGAATAATGGGGGAACTTTATTAGGTAAAGAAACTTTTAGAGTGCGTCGCGTACCTAGACCTGATATTAAGATTGTAGGAAGTAGTGGTGCAGAATTAAATGATAAGAGTGGAGAGAGTTCAGCTGGTTTACGTTTTGTAAATGCGAAGGCGATTGCTGATGAATCATTTGGTGCTACGAATCCTGAAGATGCGAATTACCGTGTTTCTGAAATCGAAGTGGCACTTGCCCGTGGAACAAAGCGTGTGGCATCCATTATTTTGCCTGGTGGAGGATCGATTGCTACATTAGCAGGTCAAGCACAAGCAGGGGATCGTTACCGGATTGAAGTTAAAGGGGTACAACGTAAGAATTTCAAAGGAACTATTGAGACGATTCCATTTTCGTTTGTCAAAGTAATTCCATTGAATTAATCGTATATATATGAATTTGAAGCATATTTTATTGCTAGGTTTTTGTTTGATTTCCGCAGCTGCTATAGCTCAGGAATCAACGCTTAATCCTAATCCTAATTCGGCTCACCCGATTGACGAGGCGGATATTCAATACCGAGCTCAAATTTGGCGTAGAATGGATTTGAATGAGAAAATCAATCAACCATTTTTTGCAGAGAATAATCAAATCTCTAAGTTCTTAATTGATGGAGTGAAAGCAGGATTGTTAATTCCTTATTCAAATGACTCTTTGAATACGAAGTTAAGTTTAGAGCAGTTCATAGATCGGTTGAAGATCAAGGGCAAATTAGATAATGGTGGTTTAACCGCTGAGGAAATTGCAGCAGGTTTTGGTGGTGATGCGAAGCCAGCTGCAACGACCACTGGCGGTGGTGCTGATGATGGATGGGGTGGTAGTAAGAAAACAGATACATCGAAAGCAGAGAAAGCGGCAGAAGATGATTTTGATAAAGGTCCTATCGTAGCAGGAATAGATTATTATATTCCTAAGCAATTATCCATATTGGAAATTAAAGAAGATGCGATTATCGATCGCAAACGTTCTCGTTTGTATTTTGATATTCAGGCCATCACCTTGAAAATTCCCGCGTCTCAGTCTGATGCAGGGTTAGAAGATATCGTAGCTTCTTTCCGTTTCAAGGACGTTTATAAGTTTTTTAAGAATAATCCGAACTGCGTTTGGTTTAATTCAACGAATGAAATGCAACACCGCAATATGGCTGATGCATTTGATTTACGCTTTTTCAGCGCTCGAATTATCAAAAAAGGAAATGCGGCTAATCAGGATATTTCTGATCAATTTGGTGACGGTAAAGACGCATTGAAGAGATCACAAAAACTGGAGCAACAGCTCCAAGATAAAGAAGCTGAAATGTGGGAGAATTAAGCCCCAAATCTTATTTTAATACAATTTAAACCACCTTCGGGTGGTTTTTTTTGTGTAATAGATGTAACTTGCAGTGTCAAAAGAATCTTATCCAACATATGTCGTATCAACGCAAGACAAAAATTGTAGCCACAGTAGGTCCCACATCAGAATCAAGAGAAGCATTAATTCAATTAGCTAAGGCAGGTGTTAACGTCTTCCGTTTAAATTTTTCCCATGGTACCCATGAGGATCATTTAGAGCGTTTAAAATTGATTCGTTCCATCTCAGAAGAGATGGGCTTGAATTTAACTATTCTTCAAGATTTACAAGGACCGAAAATTCGTACGCAATTAGTGGAGAATAATGGAGTCCCTTTAGTAGCGGGACAACAGCTAATCTTTGCGATGGATGAAAACCTACTAGGTACATCAGAAAAAGTAGGTACTACTTATACGTCGATGTATTTAGATGTAAATCCGGGTGAGCGCATTTTGATGGACGATGGTAATTTAGAAGTAAAAGTACTTTCAGTTGATAAAGTGAAGAAAGAAGTAGTTACACAGGTAATCTACGGCGGTATTTTGAAGTCTAAGAAAGGAATTAACTTGCCAGGAACGAAAGTGTCTTTGCCTTGCTTAACGCCTAAGGATGAGGCAGACTTATACTTTGGTTTAGATCATGGAGTGGATTGGATAGCACTTTCTTTCGTTCGTAAAGCGAGTGATATCTGGGATATTAAAGAGAAAATTAAAGCTTACGGCAAGAACACGCGTGTCATCGCAAAGATTGAAAAGCCAGAGGCAATAGATAATTTAGATGAGATTATTGCTGCGACTGATGCTATTATGGTAGCTCGTGGTGATTTAGGTGTGGAAATGGATGGAGCGGTAGTACCTTACTTGCAAAAAGTAATGGTACAGAAGTGTACAGCTGCTGGGAAACCGGTCATCGTCGCTACTCAAATGTTAGAGTCGATGATTACGAATCCAGTTCCTACACGTGCTGAAACGTCTGACGTAGCTAATGCAGTATTGCAAGGAGCTTCAGCGACGATGTTAAGTGGTGAATCTGCGTCTGGTGCGTATCCCATAAAAGCGGTGGAGACGATGGCTCACATTCACGAAGTCGTAGAACAACAGCAAAATGAGATTGAAATTGTACAAGGTAATGAGGCAGCGATTTACTTTAAGAATCACTCATTAGGGACGTCATTGTCTGAAAATGTACCTATGCAAGATCGCTTAATTGCAGGAGCTTGTCGTTTAGCACGTGACTCGAAAGCAAAGGCGATTTTATGTATTACAAACTCTGGTTATACGGCCTTCCGTTTATCAGCACACCGTCCGAAGGCTGATTTATTCGTCTTTACTTCGAATAAAGAATTGATGTCGACCATGGGTTTATTATGGGGAGCACGAGTATTCTTCTACGATCCGGGAATGGGTAATGCAGAGAAAACCGTAGCAGCGATGGTGGATAAATTAAAGCAAGATAATTTATTGGCTAAAGGCGATATCTTCGTAACGACTTTATCGGTTCCTGCGAATCAAGATTTGAAAACAAATACAGTTCAATTAGGAATAGTAGACTAAATCCTAGATTTAGTGGCCTTGTTTAAATTATGAAAAACAAAAATTCTTTGCTTTCATCTAGTTTAAAGGGGCTATACACTTTCTGGGCAGTATCCTGTTTTGTGATTGTATTCTTATTTTTGTATCCTGTCATTTTTGTGTTTTTACAGAGACGATCTTGGAAAAGAGTTGCTCATCGGCTTGTCAGGCTCTGGGGTCAACTCTTTTTTCTTTTTTCGGGGATACGAGTGAAGATCATACATCATGTTAAACTAGATCCTAATCAGACGTACGTTTTCTGTTCGAATCATTTTTCGTATATGGATATTGCGGTAGTTGTTGTGGTCATTCGCAACTATTTCTCTTTTGTAGGGAAGAATGCCATGAAGAAGATTCCCTTATTTGGCTATCTCTATGCGCGTTTAAATATTTTGGTAGACCGAAATGATAAGAATAGCCGGGCAAGTTCTTTAAGTAGATCCATACGTGCTTTACAATCAGGACGGAGTATTGTCATTTTTCCGGAGGGAGGAATTGTTTTTAAGCAATTGCCTTATATGGGTAATCCTTTGAAGGATGGGGCTTTCATTATGGCGATACAACAACAGGTGCCTATTGTACCCATGAGTTTTCATAATAACCACTATATTATGGATGAAAAGTCGTTGCTAATGCGGCCAGGTACATTGCATGTGGAGATTCATCCACCATTTGAGACGAAGGGTTTGACGATGGAAGATTTGCCTGTTTTGCGGGAAAAAGTGTTTGAATCCATACAAAATCCTATCTTAGCGTATTACGGTTTAAAATAAGCGAACATGCGTCTTTTCCTCCTAGGTTTTTTATTGACCTTAATTTCCTGTGGAACAGCCTCAGAGGAGGAAAATACCGCTATGCCACGACCTAAAGGCTTTCCTCTGATGGAAATTCCATCACATACCTATCAAACTTTAGAAAAGGGACATCCCTTTAGTTTTGAATTGTCTCGTTTTGCGGAAGTAAAAAAGGACACGTTTGCGCGTGCAGAACCTCATTGGATGTATATCTATTATCCTCGCTGGGATGCCTTTATACAGTTAACGTATAAGCGGGTTCTGGGAGATCGAAAAAGACTCGATAAGATGATTCTGGATTCGTATGTTTTGGCCTCTAAACACCAAATGAAGGCGAATCGGATTGAAGATGCGGTATTAACACGATTGGATGGTTCTAAAGCGACCATTATCGAATTAGAAGGAGAGGTAGCCACCCCATTTCAGTTTTTTGCCACAGACTCTACAACCCATTTCTTGCGAGGTGCAGTATACTTAAATACCGCAATGAAGAATGATTCTTTAGCGCCCGTGATTCGCTATTTAAAGCAAGATGCCATTCATTTGATTCAAACCTTGCAATGGAAATAGGGGAAGAGAAAACGGTTTTTGTGGATGCTTTGCTTCCGCTTCCCATCCCTCGGTATTTTACGTACCGAGTGCCTCGGGAATGGGCTGAATTCGTACAGGCAGGATTGCGGGTGGTGGTACCTTTTGGAACTAAAAAAGTGCTTACAGGTGTCATCGTAACGGTACATCACCAGCCGCCTAAGCAATATCAAGCAAAATACTTGTTAGAGATTTTAGATGATTCACCATTAGTGACTGCGTCTCAAATCGCCCTTTTTCAATGGGTGGCAGATTATTATATGTGCTACCCGGGCGAGGTATTTCAGGTGGCTCTGCCGGCAGGTTTGAAGATTTCGAGCCAGTCAAAAGTGCAAGTAAATCCGGAATTTACGAGTCCGGAGACACTGACAGAAAGAGAACTTGCGATTTATGTAGAGATTCGGGATAAAGGGGCTTTGACGTATGATGAGCTTGCTAAATTCGCCGAAGTCAAAAGTCCTTATCATTTAATTAAGGCCTTAGTAGGCAAGGATGCGGTCATTATTTTTGATGAATTAAAAGATCGCTACACACCTAAGGTGCAGCGTAAGATTCGTTTAGCAGCTCCCTTTGAAAATAAGTTAACCTTAACGGATCTTATTCAATCCTTGGAGGAGAAGCCGAAGCAGATGGCAATTCTTTTGCATTATTTGCAATTCATCCCTGTTTTACGAAGTCCAGAAACGAATCAAAAAGGTTTAGCTAAAAATAGTTTTAGCCAGGCCGGTTTATCCGAAAGCTCCTTACAAACCTTGGTAAAAAACCAAGTTTTTGAAATCTTCGATATCGTTGTTTCGCGCTTCGATGAAGCGGATGAAAATTTTGTTCCTTCTAGTTTTACGCTAAATGCTCCACAGGAAAAGGCTTATCAGTCGATATTGAATCAATTTCAAGAGAAAGATGTTGTCCTATTGCACGGAATCACGGGCTCAGGAAAGACGGAGATTTATATCAAGCTGATACAAGAAGCCCTAGCAAATGGCGATCAGGTATTGTATTTATTGCCTGAGATTGCGTTGACGACGCAGATTGTGGTGCGTCTGAAGCGGATTTTTGGTGAGCAGGTGGGCATCTACCATTCTAAATTTTCGGATAACGAGCGGGTTGAAGTGTGGAAGTCGATTGTGGAGGGAAAATATCCTTTCGTGGTCGGCGTGCGTTCCTCGGTCTTTTTGCCGTTTAAGAATTTGGGACTGATCATCATCGATGAGGAACACGAGACGTCCTTTAAGCAGGTCGATCCAGCTCCGCGTTACCATGCGCGGGATGTGGCGATTATGTTAGCACACCAGCAAAAAGCGAAAGTTTTATTAGGTTCTGCGACGCCTTCTATGGAAACTTATTACCAGGCCAAACAAGACAAATATGGACTTGTGGTCTTGAAAGAGCGTTTTGGTGCAGCTCAATTACCCGCGATGCATTTTATTGATACGAAATATGCGAATCGGATGAAGCGGATGAAGGGCGGATTTTCGGTTGATTTAATCGAGGTATTAGCGGATAATTTAAAGCAGGGAAAGCAAAGTTTGTTGTTTCAAAATCGACGCGGCTATTCTCCTTACCTTCAATGCCAAGATTGTGATTGGATAGCTACGTGTCATCAATGTGATGTTTCCTTAACTTATCACGCGCGCGAACAGGAATTGCGTTGCCATTATTGTGGTCACCACGAATCCTTGATTCACCGTTGTGGGGCTTGTGGTTCTGCTCAAATGAAAACCATGGGTTATGGCACAGAAAAGTTAGAAGAAGAATTGCAACTGCATTTGCCTACTGCCCGGGTCGCGCGTATGGACTTAGATACAACCCGTTCTAAGACGGCATTTACTAGCTTGATTACGGAGATTCAAAAAGGCCAGGTGGATATTTTAGTAGGAACGCAAATGGTGGCAAAAGGCCTTGATTTTGAGGGTTTATCCCTTGTTGCGATTTTTGACGCCGATAAAATTATTAATTTCCCTGATTTCCGTGC